>JAPKEA010000210.1 GCA_028822275.1 Planktomarina sp.
ATTGATTGTTAGAATATTGACACGATAGTATTGCTTGTGCGCCCAGCATACCGCTTGATTGTAATAAAACGCTGATTGGCACGCAGGTAGGTAATCTAACTTCACAAATCCAAACTAAACAAAGAGCAATGCTAAATTGTGGTGTTGCAAGCCTTCAAAGACCATGTTTCTATTTGCAAAAAAAAACATGAGCAGGTACTGATAACATCGTGTAATCGGACTTTATGATGTAGTTTAAGGAGATTTTTCGATGAATGTGTCTCAAATTATTGACGGTAAAATATCCAAAGTTCGGCATGTCATGGAAGACACTGCCGAGAAATCTTCTGTAACACTAAACACCACAATAAAAAATACACTTTCTCTTATTGCAACCAGAGACAATAGTGCGATGGCCGTAATGGATGAAAATGATGTTATGGTCGGCATCGTCACAGAAAAAGATATCATCGTTGCTTTAGAGAAAGACGGTAGCGATATCCTCTCGCAACCCGTCACATCAATCATGACCGCTAATCCGGTGAGCACAGATCCGGAAGCTCACTGCAAGAATGTCCTCTTACAGATGATCGACGGAAATTTCCGAAATATGCCAGTGTTTGATGGTGATACCTTTGGCGGGATCGTGCAAACGCTGGAAGTGGCGGAAGGAAAGCTGTCAGAAGTGCTGGAGGAAAACCGTAAATTGAGAGAGCTGATCGGAAGATTGGTGCCTGCCGCTTTTTATTGTACCTCCGCCGATGATGTGGATCAAGTCCACGCTAAGATGGTAGAGAATAATTTACCATGTGTACCCGTTGTCAATAGTAACCGGGTTATGGACGTCATTGCCGATTATGAATTTCTAACGCTCATCGGAAAAGACGATGTTTTAAGAGCTAATGTGCAAGAGGCAGATTCAAAAAAAAATATAAATCCCAAATGGGAGTAAGAAAATGGGATTTGCCCCCGGCTGGGTTTTAGGCACAACCTGCGGTGTTACGACAAACAAGTATGTGATAGGTGATTTGCCACTGCAAGCCTATACAAATAAGTTCTCAAAGGGCCTTTTGGAATCGTACAGCGATGCTTCAAGCGATAAACTCATGGCCATCACCGAAGAGATGATGCAGTTTTTAGCATCGGTGGACGGTGACGGTGCTATGGTAATTAACATGGCCTATATTTTCAACACCGTAAATTTTGATGAAACCGGTAAAAAACGCAAAATGAAAGGCCTATTTAAATCAGCGTTGGCCGCACAAAAAAAAGAAGTATCCATAGATGATGTGCTTAAGTCTTTTAGGACCTTTGCGTTTTCAATGAGATCCAACCCCAACCTTTCAGCGCCGAAAGGCTGGAATATATCCCAAACCGACGATATGGAATTGCTGACTGAAATTTTTGAACAACGCATACGTATTACTGATTCATTTTGACCTTCAGGCCCATTGATTTTAGTCATGACCCACGGTTTATCATATTACCAGATAAGTGAGCCCCGGACGTTCGTGTAGGTCCAGAAAAAGGGTATGTCATGGTTGCGTTTGGAAGCTGCCCTGCGCCTGATGACATATGAAATAAGCATCAATCTGTATGGCCGCCTTCAATCTGGACTAACTATAACAGACTTAGTCAAGCCCAACCCTGCCAGCATACGACCAAAGCTGTATCGGAACTAAGCAAGTCTCATGAAACTATATAACGGATAAAATCGACCAGTCAGGTCAAAATTTTACCGCCTGCTTTGTTACTGCAGAAGGAAATCACTGTGGTCCTATCAACGATTTGGAAGGCAGGTATTGGACTAGCACTCTGTATAGGACCGACAGGTGCCGGCGAGATGTGGATGACCAATGGAAAGAATTACACTGTCAGCGTAATCAATACCAAAACCCAAGAACTGAAGGCATCCCATAACGCGGGGTTGCGGCCGCGTGCAATCCCTTTTCGCTAAAGACTTTTCGGAAGTTTACGTTTGCGCAACCGATGATGACCGGATTGATGTGCTAGATCCCGAAACTGGCGTAGTTATCCGCAGCATGCCCAGCGGCGAAGACCCTGAACAATTCGCGCTGCACCCGAACAATCGCTATCTCTATATTGCCAACGAAGAAGACGCGCTGGCCACTGTGCTGGATTTGACCAACGGCGAAATATTGGCCGAAATAGATGTGGAGTCGAACCAGCAGGTATGGCTGTTTCGCCAGATGGGAAAATTGCGATTGTCACTTCAGAGACCACCAATATGGTGCATTGGATTAATACAAAGGCACAGCGGCTCTTTGCCAACACACTGGTTGGCCAACGACCACGGCACGAAGAGTTCAATGCAGGTGGCTCAAAGCTTTGGTTCGGCTCCGAGATCAGCGCCGCCATTACAATGTTGAATGTGGCAACACAACAAATCGAGCACGTGTTTCACTTGCAGATACCGAGTGTCAGCAAAGACCTGATACAACCTGTGGGCATTCGACTGACAGCAGATGGCAGTAAAGCCTTTATAGCATTGGGTCCTGCAAACCACGTGGCAGTGATAGATGCCCAAACCTATAAAGTTTTGGATTTTGTCTTGGTGGGACGTCGGGCTTGGCACCGAGCATTCGATGAGGGTGAACGTCACATATATTCAACCAACGGAATTTCTGGTAATGTGACGATTATCGACGCAGCCAGCCTAAGACCCCTCAAAACCGTAAAGGTTGGGCGTTTTCCATGCGGCCTCACTTTTAAGCCAGACTGAATAAGCAAGGCTAATGTCAATCTGTAAGATGCTCCTAAAAAAACACCCCTGACCTTGGGCGGTTACCATCTTTCGTGGCAGAGCTCACGGTTCTCACTCTCGGGTGTGACACTGGCATCGAGAGGTATACATTAACGGCAACACCTGACCACACATCACAAGATATCGTATCAAAAATTTGCTATAAAAGAAAATTTACCATTCCGTCACTTCTGGACACCCAGAGGCATAAGCACACGTCGGAAGGGTCATCCCGTGAGCGATGGCAGTGGTTTGATGTCGGAAAATCGGATGTCTAGTACTACGCAAAGCATAGCAAAACGACCTTTGAGGATATATTTCAGGGCCGCCTCCCAAATTACTGAGTGTGGTAAATTTAGCCAGATTTTAGCCCTTAATCATGTTATCAGTCGTGCTGTTGTCCCCTTGCGGTCACGGATCCATCTGAACTTTTCATCAATGTCGAGCTGAATGCTATCTCTACCAACAGCATACCAAAGGTCATGGAAAAAATAGACCGATTATGTCTCCTCGCATTTAAGATAAAGAGCCAGACGTTGCGTTTCCACAATGAATGGCTAGAGGTCTACCGCATATTTGGCAAATCCCAAGCAGCACTGGCAAGGACAATGCAAGCAAATGCAAACTAAAATTTATTGTAGGCACACAATCAGTTGACAAAACATTCACAGGGCAATCTCTGGTCTTCACTGTAGCCCTCAAAGATGTAAGCTTTGAACCATAAAAGAATACACTATAGCGACGAATACGAAACCGGCCTCGAGATAAAGACCTGTTTCAGAAAGTATAAAATCATCATAAGTTTCAATTATAAGAATCGAGCGATCAATAGTGCCGTACTTACCCTTTTAATCAGGCACAGCCTAAAGGGTGCGAGTTGAGACAGCACGCAACTTTCAGTAACGGCCACTATTCTAGACGAAAAACACTGTAAAAAATTAAGACGTCGAGATAATCACCCACAACCGCTACAAGTAAAACTAGAAAAAAGGCGGCCGCAGGCCCCCAAAAGCACACTATATATGGGTTACCAGTATATAGTGATGTGCGTGCTAAATACACATGCCGTACAGGCACATACCGCCGTGCGCCTTGGTGTTTCTTAAAAAGATAGCCACACTCTTCAGTCAAAACTAAAAATAGCCAAAGACAAGCTGAAGGAAGTAGGCTCATGAAGAATAATATTCACCTATGGAGGGTCTGCTTTACATAAGTGGACAACAAAATTATAACCTATTCAGTTTTTCAATCCATACCATTTCATTGCTCCAGAATTCATCGTCATCAGTTGCGTGAGAGAGAACAGCCGATTGAATATTTGTTTTTTTGGGATTTAATTTTCCTTTAATAACCTGTGCTAGCTGCCAACTATACCAGCGCAATTTCATAGCCATTTCTGATTCTAGCATAAGAATTCTTGCATCCGCAGACCCACAGCTTTACCCAATTTTCCAAAACCTCTTAATATTGAGTTCAGTCAACGACACAAAACCCAATTTTCTATGATTACACCACGAGATTAGGCCCTCAATCCAATCTGAACAGATTGCAGTCTTTGATTTTACGTGACAATTTACGTTGCCCAAGCTATTCAAAATTAAGAAATGGGGCCGTGTTTAGATGCAGATGGATGAAATACCTACTATGGACGCAAAACAGTCTTCCGCAGGAATAAATAGTAATAAAACTATTTTTCAAAGTAAATCTCAAGTTATGGCCAATACGGCGCTAATTTGTCAGTCACGATCTATGATTGAGGAGATCAGACTGATGATTATAAGTAATTACTCGGCGGCATTTATGGGCAATCGGCAACTGGCTAACACAAACACTGACGAAATATTTTTAAGAAATATAGAAATTCTAAGTAACGTTAAAGCCCCAGACGGGGTGCAGACGGACTACTTGAACGCACAAATTGACAGAAACAATTTGGAATACCTAAAACAGCAGTCTAATTTGAACACAACTAATCTCAAAGTTAATGAGAAAATGGCAACCATTAACGCTCAACTGGTAGCAATTAATCATGACATTATGAAAAATAACGAAACGATTATGGCTTTTAACGAAAAACAAATCGCCGTTAACGCGGCTATGTTAAAAGCGCCAACAACTTTAGAAACTGCGACATCAGAGAAAAATGAAGCTATTATTGCGGAAAATAATATGTCTATCGAACAGCTACTGGTGAGCTGTTCGGAGAATGAAGATATGATCCAGAATCTTTTAGAAATATCGAGCGCTAACCGAGAAATTGTTAAAAAAAATAAAACTGAGATCAATGAGAGAATGATGTCAATTATTAAGAACCGGACAGACATTTTCGAAAATCAAATTTAACTAGTTCATCGCAAAATTTCTAGAAAAATTAATAGGAAGAGACCTCAGCATAAGGCCAACTTTCCATCCAGACTACATCGCGTCAGGCGATT
>JAPKEA010000211.1 GCA_028822275.1 Planktomarina sp.
TGCCATAGAAAAAAAGAAGCACATAATAAAGGATTGCTTAGACAAAGTGGTATATTGAGTCGTATATTTTTCAAATCAACAATTCTACAGCCATGAAATATCGAGTGAACTTGGCATATGAGCTGAGATTATAATTAAAAAAAGTCTGCTAATATCGCTCGGGCAGGCACAGTTCTAAATGGGAGGACATCTTTGATGTTTAATTTTAAAAGACTACTGGCCACGACTTCCGTGTTAGCCACGCTGGCTGCTACTTCGGCGCTCGCGGAAACAGAATTGCGTATGATGTGGTATAATGACGGAAGTGAAAGCGAAGTCATGCAGTCCATCATTGATCGTTTCGAGGCTAAGAATCCAGATATTTCTGTTGTTATTGATGTTGTACCATACAAATCCATTATGGAATCTTTGCCAATTCAGTTGGCAGCTGGTGCTGGACCTGATCTTGCCCGCGTCACAGATTTAGGTGGTCTTAGCAAATATTATATGGACCTGACGCCACACATCTCAGACAGTGCTTACTGGGAAGCGAGCTTTGGACCGTTCCTCGATTGGTTGGCGCCAGACTCAGATAGAATCTCAGGCTTCATGACGCAGCTAACAGTAACCGGCCCCTATGTGAACAAAACCTTCTTTGAGCAGGCTGGCGTTGCTATGCCCGGGGATGGCGCAACCTGGGATGAATGGGCGACAGCAGCCAATGATGTTGCGGACAAACTTGATATACCTATTCCTATGGCATGGGACCGCTCCGGACACCGTGTTTCAGGCCCAGCGATTGCTATGGGTGCAAAAATGTTCAATGCCGACGGTGAACCCGCCTTGGTTGATGATGGTTTAAAAGAAATGGCCCAACGCCTTTATGACTGGCACCAAGACGGTACTATGACGAAGGAACTATGGGGATCTGTGTCAGGTTCATCGTACCTTGGTGCCAACGAAGATTTTGCCAATGGCCAGGTTGTGATGTACATGTCTGGTTCGTGGCAAATTGGCCAATTCTCTGGGACAATTGGCGATGCCTTTGATTGGTGGGCCGTACCAGCACCATGCGGTGCCGTAGCTTGTACTGGTATGCCAGGTGGTGCTGCACTCGTTGCAATGAAGGATACAAAGCACCCTGAAGAAGTAGGCAAATTAATGGACTTTCTCGCGCAAGAGGAAAACCTAGCTGAATTTTACGGTAAAAACCTATTCATTCCTGGCCATCTTAAGCTAGCAACTGGTGGTGTAGATTTTGCGACAGACGACGCGCGTGCGAAGCATGCTTTGAGCACCTTTGCGGGCGCTGTACCAAAAATCTCACCAACAGCTTTCGATCTTCAAGGTTATCCAAATAACCGCATCATGTTCAATGCGCTTATCTCGCGTTTGAATGAAGCAATTGTGGGTGAACTTACCCTTGAGCAAGCTTACGTGCGCATGGAAGAAGATGTTGCAAAACAGCTGGCAGCCAAAGCTGTAGATTAAGATCAATAAAAAGTGGTTGGCCTTATCGGGCCAACCACTACAAGAAATTGGACTTTAAGTAATGACGAGAAATACAGATCAACCTGCTGCTGTGAAAAACACAGCAGTCTCCATTGCTGGTTGGCCTGTACAGCAGGTTTTTCGCTTGCTTGAATACCCTTTTTCAAAAATTCAGAGAGGGGTTGGCGTCCAAGGGATGCCGTGGATTTTCCTCCTCCCCAACCTCATATTTTTTGGAATTTTTGTTATTATTCCTTTGTTTATAAATTTTGCCTTTTCCTTTACCGGGGGGACCGAACTTTTTTTAAGCAACCGCGTTTACACCGGCACTGAGCAATATCGGTTTTTACTTGATTGTGGGACTTTTGGTGACCCTTTAACTTGTCGTGAGGATCGATTTTGGAAAGGCTTGTATAACACTTTCATTTTTGTATTTTTTCAAGTCTCATTTTTGGTTCTATTTTCACTAATAACTGCTCTTATACTAAACCGCGAGATCCGTGGTCGAGGTTTTTTCCGCGCAGTTTTCTTTTTTCCTGTCCTGCTCTCCCCAGTGGTTGTCGCTCTGATTTGGAAGTGGATTCTGCTGCGTGATGGTATTCTGAACGCCTTTTTAGTTTCAATTGGAATGGACAAAATCTTATTCTTTGTCAGTCCAGAATGGGCAATGTTCTGGGCGGTATTTGTCTCAATCTGGGCCCATATGGGTTTTTATACGCTGATTTTGTTGGCCGGCCTTCAGGCTATTCAGCCCGACCTATATGAGGCGGCAGAAATGGATGGAACTTCAAAAGAGCGAGTTTTTTGGCGTATTACCTTACCACTGCTGTGGCCTAACCTCCTCGTGGTCGTCGTCCTAGCTTTAATCAAGGGCGTACAGGTTTTTGACGAGGTGTTTGTTCTGACTGGCGGCGGTCCAGGCACAGCCACACAGTTTATTGTGCAATATATTTATAACACTGGGTTCACTGAGCAAGTACAGAATTTTGGACTTGCCTCTGCAGCCTCAATTGTATTGGGGGTTATTTTGTTCGTTTTGACCATGCTGCAACTGGCCGTTACGAGAGCCCGTGACAATGGCTAATCAGGGAACTCAAACTAAAAATCTGGCTTCCGTTATTTTGGCGAGACGTGGACGCAAAAAATGGCATTGGACCGATATTTTCAGCTATGTCTATTTGGCGTTTGGAATTTTTCTGATGTTCGGGCCGGTACTTTGGCTAGGGATGTCTTCTTTTAAAACCCGTGCTGGTTTATTAGAGTTTCCACCCACGTTTTTTCCTCTAGGTCAAATTGAGCTACAGGTTGAAGGCTATGAAAAGCCGCTTTTGCTTTTTGATGTGAAAATGGATGATGGCAGTACTAGACAATTGGCCCAAATTCGTCGGATTGGCATAGTGAGCCAGATGGTTGATCCGGAAAACCCAGGTGAAAAATTTAAAATCCCCATAGACCAACGTACTAAAGTACGAGAGTTTCGCATGGCTTGGGAAAATTATCGCGATCCATTAGAGCGATTTAATTTTCTACTGTTTTTGAAAAATTCGGTTGTGGTCACTGTGGTAGCAACCTTAGTGACACTTTTAATTAACTCAATGGCCGCCTACGGGCTGAGTATATATGAGTTTAGAGGCCGCAATGCGATCATGCTCTTTGTGATTGGGACCTTAATGATCCCTATTACGGTGATCATGGTTCCAGTCTATCTGGTGATTACTAATCTAGGTATGGTGAATTCACTGTGGGCGGTAATTCTACCAGGAGCAGCTACACCAACAGGCGTTTTTTTGTTGCGTCAATATATGTTGACCATACCTAAGGAACTGATTGAAGCGGCACGAATGGATAATGCGTCTGAATGGACGATTTTTTCAAAAGTAGTTCTACCGTTGGCAATGCCAGCGATTGCCGTTCTTGCTATATTTTCGGTGATGTGGCGATGGAATGAGTTTTTATGGCCCCTCATCGTACTCAATCGAACTGAAGTCTACACGCTGCAAGTAGGTCTGAATGCGTTTCAGGGCGAGTTAGACGTGCAATGGCATTATATTCTGGCAATGACTGTTGTTACGCTTATTCCAGTAGCTTTGGTATTTGCTTTTTTACAAAAATTCATCACCACTGGAATAGCGAGTTCAGGAATGAAATGAAAAAACCATTAATTTTTATGGATCCATTTCCTCGGAACCAATCCATGGTATTTACACCTGACTGCGCCACCGCGCTGGAGGAAATGGGTGACGTTGTTGCTCATTGGGGATCACGTGCCCCTGACGAACTGGTGGAACAGCATTTGGCAGATATGGTTATCCTTATCGGCCAGACCGCGATGCCAAAAGAACGTCTAGACCGTGCACCAAACTTGCGCGCAATACTCAATGTGAAAGCCAACTGGGAACCAAATATCGACTATGAGGAGTGCAATGCGCGGGGCATCCATGTCCTGAGTGCTGCTCCCGCTATGGCCCCAGCGGTCGCAGAATATTGTATTGGTCAGGCGATTATGCTGCTGCGTGGATTGCACAAAGCAGATAAATTGTTTCGGGCTGGCCAAGAATCTTACGGAATTGCCGGAAATCAGAATGCAAAAAGTCTTTATAATGCAGATGTTGCCCTAGTGGGATACGGTAATCTAGGACGATCCTTGGAGCCGCTGCTTCGGCCCTTTGGAGTGCGTTTGATGGTGCATGATCCATGGCTATCGGATGGATATCTGCGGGCAGAGGGTGTGGAGCCAGTAACGCTCGAAAAAGCATTAAGTAATTCGGACGTTTTATTCCTACTTGCAGGGGTAACTTCCGAAAACGAGAGCTTTCTGGACCGTTCGCGATTGGAAACAATCCGAACGGATGCCAGCGTGGTATTGGCTTCCAGAGCTGAAATTGTGGAGTTTGATGATTTTCTGGAACTTGCAGCAGATGGTAAGTTCCGTGCAGCAATTGATATTTTTCCAGAAGAACCAGTGCCGGAAAACAGTCCTTATCGTACAGTTCCTAATGTACTTTTTTCGTCTCACCTTGCTGGTGGATTGAATGCCTCATATGGCAGAATACGCGAGACAATGTTGGACGATATAAATCAAATTCTTAAGGGATTATCACCTTTGCGAATGCAAAAAGCTAATCCAAAGCAGGCCGCAAAAATGCGAAGCCGATGAAACAGGATCTTCCTTGATGACCAAAATTCAGCTTAAAGACATCCGCAAATCTTATGGTGACGTAGAAGTCATACACGGGATTAATCTGGATATAGCCTCTGGTGAATTTTGCGTATTTGTCGGCCCATCAGGCTGTGGAAAATCAACACTTTTGCGTATTATTGCAGGGCTTGATGATGTAAGCGAGGGCTCGGTTGAAATAGATGGGGTGTCAGTGAATTCAGTGAGCGCGTCTGACCGCGGTCTAGCGATGGTTTTTCAATCCTACGCACTCTATCCGCACATGAGCGTTTATAAAAATATGGCGTTTGGACTGGAAAACGCAAAAGTCCCCAAAGCTGAAATTGAGCGCCGCGTACATGACGCCGCCGAGATGCTGCAGATGTCCGACTATCTACAACGAAAGCCTAAGGCTTTGTCAGGTGGACAGCGCCAGAGGGTTGCAATTGGGCGGGCTATTGTCCGCAATCCAAGAGCTTTTTTGTTCGATGAGCCACTATCCAATCTTGATGCTGAGCTGCGCGTAACGATGCGCAAAGAACTCGC
>JAPKEA010000212.1 GCA_028822275.1 Planktomarina sp.
GTCACTGGAACCATCGTCACTGTAGACGGCGGGATAGCCTCTCGCCGGTCTATTATCTAGGAATGCTACTTGGCAAACGCATAGGAATTGTAATTCCATCTTCAAATGTTGTGATTGAACCTTTAGCAGCGCAACGCTCCCAACTATCTAATAATACCGTACACTTTTCTCGCTTGGGTGTGGTCAATATCGGGCTGGACGCGGAGTCTTTGGCGCAATTTGAGATGCGTGAACAAATCAGCGCTGCTCAAAAGCTCTCCGATGCCCGGGTTGACGCGATCGTATGGGGTGGGACGTCCTCAAGTTGGCTTGGGATTGAGCGTGACGAGGAATATTGTAAGCTTATCCAACAGAAAACAGGTACCCCCACCACAACCTGTGTGCTTGAAATGAACCGTAAAGTGGCTAGCTTGGGCGCACGGAGGCTTGCGATCGTGACGCCATATACAGATAATGTTCACAACCAGATTCTTGATAATTATGAGGAATTGGGTTTTCCACGACCGACGGGCCAAAATTTTGGTGGTACTGTAAGTAATGATTTTGCCTCAATGTCTACCAACATATTGGGAGACATGATCCGGACCGCGGCAAAAGCCTCTCCTGAAGTTATTTTGATTATGTGTACGAACTTAAGAGGTGCAAGTGTGGCGGAGGAATTAAGTAAACAACTTGGAGTCCCAGTTATAGATAGCGCCGTTGCCACTTTGGACGCTGGTTTCAGATTGATTTCTAGTAGTCTGTAAACAAGGCTCAGTCTTGTTGAGAGCGCAGACAGCGTAAAGGTTTATAATCGCTTGGCTGCTTCTCTTCCAAAAACATCTCAAAGTCATTCAGCTTTTAGTTAATCAGCAAAGCTTTATTTAAAGGTTTTGATAGGCTCAGCTTACAAAACATCTGCAATATATTCTGCAAGCGGAACAGCGCGGCATTACTTCGCCGAATTATTAGATGTATCGTCAGCTAGTAGGATATTAATTACTCGGTCTAATTCCCTAAATTCTTTAATGGTCAACCCTTTGCTAGCCAGTCCCAGAATGTTTTGGGCCTCGTCCACTCTATCAGTTTGAATGAGTGTTGTAAGATAGCTAGCCCAAAAAACAAATATGCTGGTATCAGCTACAACAGCGTTTTCAAAATATGGTAAGGCTTGAAAAGCAGTCTCTAATTCCATTTTGAGCAAGCCCATACTATAGTTCGCGTCAGCATTGTCTGGCTGAAGCTTAATTATAGTCTCATAGACTTTTCCTGCTAGTTCAAAATGACCGGCCTTGTGACCTTTAATGCCCACCTTAAGAGCGTCTTCTATCGTCATGCCCGTATTATTGATTATATGGCCTTCTAAACTTTCGCTGATTATTCCTTCAACCTCACGATTTTTTAAGTCTGCTTCCATAACAAATTCCATTTCATCTAGCTATTTTGACATTATGTAGCAAAATGCGTGCCATTACTTTTGACTACTAAAAATCAAAAAATTCATATTTACTGAAATGATTATTTGAACACGTGAGTTAAGCTTTAGTAAAAATAGCTTGCAGCATAAGTTTGATGGCAGCTATGAGAATAGCCACCCACAATATTTTCTGGTAGGCTACGTTCTCCCGACACTGGTAAATTAACCACTACTCCTAACTATCTGTTAGCCATAACTATGCTTTTGGAGTTTTTGAAAACGTCGAGGTTGAACTGGCTTTATTTTATTCTGCATAACGTGGTCCCAATCTGCATCTACCACATCGCCAACATAGAGATCACCATGACTGTCGTATGCGATGCTATGTGGTGACAAGAACTGCCCTGGTTTAAGCCCTGCGCCCTGGCCCGCATCAAGGCGGGAAAGCAAATTGCTTTGCTGATCAAAAATGCTGACAAAAGGACCAATGTTTGGGAAGTCCTGATTAACTTTCAAATAGGATGCCAGCTCTCCAATAATGCAATCAGGACATGTACCAGGCGTAATTGCTAATCCACTTGGCCTATGCATGTTATTGATTTGAGTTTCGAACCGCCCGTACGCATCAAAAATCTGAACCCTAGAGTTTTCTCGATCGGCCACATAAACCCAGCCATCAACATCACAGCAAATATTATGGGGCAAATTGAATTCTTTGGGCCCTGTGCCAGAGGTTCCCCAGCTCATTAGAAGTTTGCCATTTGGATCAAATTTATGGATGCAGGCATTTTGATAACCGTCGGAGACAAAGATATCACCAGTTGGTGAGATAGCTGAGTGAGTACATTTGCAAAATGGCTTCCCACTCATAAAGCCCGAACCCTCACCAGCGGTCCCAATTTTCAAAAGTAACTCACCGTCCAAGGAGAATTTACGCACCGTATGATCAAAATTATCAGTCAAGTAGATGCATTGATCTGGTCCGATAGAGGCTCCGTGCGGGTTGTTGAAAATACCTTCACCCCATGTTGATAAGACTTCCCCGCTTTGGGTTAAAACTACGATTGGGTGTTTGCCACGATTAAAAAGATACACTCGATCCTTTTGGTCAACGGCGATGCCAGCAACATCACCCAAAATTAGATCAGATGGAAGCTGAGCCCAGTTTGGGACAGGTTCGTATGTGTAGTTGCTCGCACCCAGTAAAGCCATTTCTAATACACCCCACCCACATGACATTAACTTCTGCTATCAGGCTAAGAAGCGTGTGTTGTTGAAGCAAGTAAAATTATTTTGTGTGCCTTCCACCTAGAAAAATATTGACTTTTAGCCAGTTTAATCGTTTATGATTTACCAACAACATAAAATAAAACGCTATTAATTATTATATGTCCGCTCAAGAGCCCTTATCGATTGCTAGAAGTTATAAGATTTCATTCTAGGGCATTGTTAATATTTTTTTAGATCGTCTCAGGCATCGAAAAGTAATAGCTAAATAGAGAAAACTGATAGGTACTATGCGCGAAAAAAATGCCCCAAAACTTAGCCAGAAAGCTTATGAAAGTTTTACGCATCACTTATTAGTTAAAGATTTGAGGGCAGGGCAACTTATATCACAACGTGAATTAGTTTCGCTAACAGGTTTACCATTAGGCGCTATCCGTGAATTAGTCCCAAGACTTGAGGCGGAGGGCCTTATTCGAACAATTCCCCAGCGGGGAATGAGTATTGCAGAAGTTGATTCAAAGCTAGTCCAAGATGCCTTTGAGTTCCGCCTGTTCCTAGAAATACAGGCAGTTAAGTATTTCACAAAACAGGCTACAGATAACCTGATTAGAAAATTATTAGAAGAAACAAAAGATATTATTGCTCAATGTGAGCTCGGTGGTAGTTCTAGCTTGATTGCGGATGCACAAACAGTGGACTGGAACCTGCATGAACAAATTATTAAAACCTTAAATAACAAAATAATTATTGACGCATATCGAGTTAATTCAATTAAAATCCGGCTAATAAAGCTGGAGCAGACGTCTCTAACTCAGGCCAATGTCGTTGCAACCATGAATGAACATTTAGAAATAATTAATGCTATTCAATTAAGGAAACAGACAGCGGCTGAAACGGCAATGGCCAGACACATTCAAAACGCTCGGTCCCGTGCCCTAAATAATTAAATGTGGTTGACAGCAGGAATTGAATCCCCTTGACTAAGCTAACATGTTAGCAAAGGGGATATCGAAATGTTTGGCCTATCGGTTGCGCTCACAACACCGTTCTCCCAGGGTGGAGCAATCGATAGCGATCTCATGGTGTCGCACAGTAAAAGAGTTTTGCAAAATGGCGCCAATTGCATAACACTTTTTGGGACGACAGGCGAAGGCACGTCCCTTGCGCAAACTGAGAGGCGTAAAATCCTGAAAACGCTTATTAACGCAGATATATTGCCGAACCAAATTATTGCTGCAGTTATGACATCTTCGCTACAAGACGTGGTTTCGCAATGTATTGAATATCATGAGTTAGGGGTTAACAGGATATTATTAGCTCCTCCCTTTTTTTTCAAAGATCTTAGTTTTAAGGGGATTTTAAATTGGTATTCTTCTGTTTTTCGGGCGCTAAAACCACATAAAATACAATTCATTCTGTATCACATACCTCAGCTAACAATGGTCCCGATTGAACCAAAACTTATTTCTGCGTTACAGGAAGAATTTGGTTCTAATATGGTTTTTGGAGTGAAGGACAGTACAGGTAATCTAGAAGGAACATTGGAGTTTTTAAAAAATAAAGATCTAATGGTGGCAGTGGGAGATGAGCGCACGTTGGCAGATGCAATGTGCCATGGGGCGTCCGGGGCAATCTGTGGAATGTCAAATATTTTTCCAAACGAATTGGCTGAGGTCATCAGTAAAAAAGCACATAATACGATGGTAAACAAGATGACAGACCTAATAGTTCAGGCTCCTGTAACCGCCGGCGTTAAGGCGCTGTTAGCCATAAGATCAAATGAAAATAATTGGTTAAATGTTAGGTCACCGCTTGAGGTCTCGCCTCAAGCCCACCAATCACTTCTAAAAACTCACTATAATTTAACATAAAAAAACTGAAAAATAATTTAAAACCAAAGGAGAAAACCATGTTTACTAAACTAAAACAACGTAGTCTAACTGGGATTTTGGCCATATCTGTTGCGCTGGCAGCTTTACCTGCTTTGGCCGGGAGCCACCTGGTTAAACTGCGTATGTCGACGCCGGCTTCTGCAACAGATGCTCGGTCGGTCGCTTTGCAAGAAGTGTTTGCACCCGCAGTTGCTGGATTTGCGTCTTACGAAGCCCATTATAATGGCTCATTAATTAAACAAAACTCTGAGCTTGAGGCAATTGCATCTGGTGATCTCGAGATGTCGATTACATCAGCGCAAGAACTTGCACAGTATTTTCCAGAGTTTTCAATCTTCGCCACGGGGTATGTCCATCAAGACGCCGCCCACCAGGTTGCCGTATTCAACGATGATCTAATGATACCTTTTAAGAAAAAGGTTGAAGATGAACTTGGAGTGAAACTCCTAAGTATTATGTATCTGGGGCGTCGCCATGTGAACCTTCGTCAGTGCCGAGATGAAGTCAACGTGCGCACACCGGCTGATTTGGCGGGTGTAAATTTACGCATGCCTGGTACAGACGCATGGCAATTTCTTGGTAAAGCTCTCGGTGCAAACCCCACACCCATGGCATTTACTGAGATATACACAGCACTCTCTACAA
>JAPKEA010000213.1 GCA_028822275.1 Planktomarina sp.
CATCGCAGAACACAGAATAGCTAACCTAGCACCGCCCAGCCGCCACCCCAATGCCGCGATAAATGCAACAGCTCCCAGCCACGGGACACCAAGCATGAATGCTTTGGTTGGCTTCAGCAGGTAGATGAATGTGAAACGGCGAAATGTGTCGATATTCTCGTAAAAATTGATATTGATCCAGTCGATACCATTGTCCCAGAACTTACCCGTGCTGAATGTCCACGATTCAGGTACACGAGCGACGGCTGGGATGAATAGCCCGATCAACGTTGTACCAAGTAAAGTGAACATGATCATGATAGCCAACCAGTGGCGTTGGAAAATGGACGGGCTCACGTCTGTATGAACTGGGCGGCGTTTAGCGATTTCTTGCGTCACACGGTCCAACACAATTGCCAGTAACGTAATAGCCATACCTGCTTCGGCACCTTGGCCGATTCGAAGTGCTTTCAGAGCTTGCCAGACATCAAAGCCAAGGCCGCCAGCACCGATGATTGATCCTATAATGACCATGTTGAGAGTCAGCATAATGACTTGATTGACGCCAACCATAAGCCGTGATTTAATCGAAGGTATGATGACTCTCCACATGATTTGCGCGCGTGAGCAACCAGCCATCTCGCCAAACTCAAGAATTTCAGGCGGCACTTGCGATAGAGAAATCTTGGTAACACGGGCCATCGGTGGCATCGCGTAAATCAGTGTCACTACTAATGCTGCAGCGGGCCCATACCCGAACATCAACAGCGCGGGAACGAGATATGCGAAGACAGGCATTGTTTGCATAAAGTCAAATACCGGCGTCAAAATACGATCCATAATGAGCCACCGGAACGCGGCGACACCCAAAAGAACGCCAAAAAATATACCAAAAATTACCGACACAATAATTGATGCGACTGTCAGCATTGTGCTTTCCCACAACCCAATAAAAGCGACATAGAGAAACGAGAGTAGAACAAAAATTAGCAGTCTTGGTTTGGCCAGCCATAGACAGACAATTGCAGGTACGGCTGTAATGCCAATCCAAGACAGTGGGGGCAGTTGTAGCCAAATACCTGTGTCGTTTCTAAACGTGAACCCTGTGACCAAAAGGCCCTTTAAAAACAACACTGGCGCGTTCAGTAGTCCACCGATCGCACGGGTTAATTCCTTGACGGTCATAAATCCGAGTGTCGCGTCTTTCTGAAGCCACTTCACGAATATTGTCAGTTTTTGCGAAACTGGAACGACCCAGCTATCAGGAAATACCTGAGCCCAAGCAAACACGGGTTCCGGCACCGCAAGAAATATAGCAAGGCCCAAAACGGCAAGAACAAACAGATTTTTCCAGTTTTGAGTAATGCGGGATGCAGTTTGGAGGGTGGTGGTCAATTTTCTACTCGACTGATTTGGAGTCTTGGTACAAATAAATTGTACTTTGATAAAGAATCTGCGGTGGAAAACCGTGCCTTCCGCCGCAGATGGGATCAATTTACGACGTTACTTGAGCCATTCACTCCAAATGGCTTCGTTTTGAGCGACCCACTGGCTCGCCACCTTTTTGGTGTCTACGCCTTCGACATCTGCTTTATAGACGAGTTCCCCAGCTGTTTTTGCATCCAGTTCAAGTTTGCGCCAAACATCATATGCCTTTGGCCAAATTCCCTCACCTCCAGCCCAGGCACCTTTCCACATGAAGCCATTGGGGCGGCCGCAATCATGGGTCTCTTTGGGATTTTTGCCCCAGGATGCATCCGTATAACAAGCATCATCGTATTCTGGCCACTTTACAAATTCGCCTGGGTAAAGAGCTGGAATCCAGTAGGGTTCCCATGACCAAGCAATAATTGGTTGTTTGCGTTTGATGGCAGCGACCAGGTCTGCTGAAAGGGCTCCGTCACTACCTGCGTTGACAACTTCGAAATCTAGACCGAGTGCGTCAACCCGTTCGGCGTCCGTGCCGCCCCATTCGATTGGACCGCTTAGGAAACGAGCCTTGGGTTCGGTCTCAACTGTTGAAAGCGCAGCGATACAATCAGGATTTTTTAATGCTGTCCAATCAGGCAATCCGGGGCAGACGTCTTTGACATAAAGCGGGTACCACCAGTCTTCGTTCACCGCGATCCCGATGTTGCCCATGTTCAGAACGTCGCCAGAACCAAAAGCTTCGGCCAAAACATCCTTGGCTGTGGTATCCCAACCTGGGGAAGCAATGTGCAAATCACCAGACGCGACACCAGAAAACTGACCTATATAGTCGGCGGGGGTGTACTCAACATTATAGCCAAGCTTTGTGATCAATTCACCGTAGATGTACATGATGATGTTGTCGCCAGAATAGCCCATAATCACCACTTTGATTGGGTCATTGCTTTCTGGCACATCTGCATTTGCAACATTGGACAGTGAACCTGCCATCAAAAGGCTGGCCAGAGCAGCCCCCATTGATTTTTTCCAACTCACTTTCATTTATTTTCCTCCCATTTTATTTTTTTCATTTTTCAATAATAGGAGCATATTAGCTTTAACTCACGCACAATCAAGCAAATAAATGATCGATTTTGATTGCTAATTTTACCCACAGACGAAAAATCTATGCTATTTACCAATATGGATAGAAAAAAAATCACCGCCCCGGATCGCCAAGCTAAGATAAAACGCCGTTTGCTGATAGAAGGCTCCATCGGAGTTGAAGCGCTTGCACACGATTTAGAAGTATCAGTGGCTACAATTCGCCGAGATCTGACGACTCTCGAGGATACAGGGTTTGTTCAACGAACTCATGGCGGCGCAATGGTCGGTAAGCCTCGGGGCGCTGATCTCGCGTTTTCTTTGCGGGAACAAACAGATCAGGTAGCAAAGCGATTAATTGCGCGCGCAGCAATCGGGCTTATAGATAAAGAACGAACGCTGTTCTTGAATGACGGCTCGACGATGCTGGCAGTGGCACACGAACTTTCGGCATTGGAATTGCAATTAACTGTTGTCTCATGCGGCATCAACGTCGCCACAACGGTATCAGAAAATCCAAGAATTCAGGCTTATCTGGCAGGTGGGTTAGTCCGTCACAGAACGCTGGGAATAACTGGTAGTTTTGTCAATCAAATGCTATCAGAAATGCATGCCGACATCGCGTTTATTGCACCAGAGAGCGTCTGCCAAAGTGGTGAGGTAACATTCTCATACGAGCAAGATGCAATCATTGCTCGTAAAATGAGTAAGCGTTCTAAGAGAACTATTGTTCTCGCAACTGCTCGAAAATTGCAAGACCGCGATAGGTTTACTGCGATGCAAGCGGACGCGATAGACCTGTTGATCACTGATTGTGCAGATCCCAAAGTTTTACGCGCCTTCGAGGAATTTGGGGTAGAAGTTTTGGTTGTGATCAGGGCGACGGACGAAGCAGTGCAGTTCCCCAAGCTTTCAGCCTAAGCGAAGTTTAAAAGGAAAATACTCCATGTCCACATCAGAAAAATCGAAATTGGATGGTAAGAAAGACAAGGTCATTTTGTCATGTGACGGTGTTTGGAAGGTTTTCGGACCTGGCTCAAGTTCTATCAGATCAGTTCCAACTGCACATGATTTATCCAAAAGAAATTTAATTACTGGTGTGCATGATGCATCCATTGATATCTGTGAGGGTGAGATTTTTGTCATTATGGGGCTATCTGGATCAGGAAAATCCACCTTGATGCGGTGTCTTTCACGGCTCATTGAACCCACATTGGGAGTGGTTATGTTTGACGGTGAAAACTTGCTGGATAAATCTGATAGTGAGTTAAAAGAAATTCGGCGTCACAGAATGGGAATGGTTTTTCAAAATTTTGCCTTGTTGCCACACTTGACAGTCCTAGGTAACGTATCGTTCCCGCTCGAAATTCAAGGGGTAAATAAAGCGGAATGCACCCAACGCGCACTTGAGATGATTAAGCTTGTCGGCTTGGAAGGGCGTGAAAATTATTTCCCGCATGAGTTGTCCGGTGGACAACAGCAACGCGTGGGGATAGCCCGTTCGCTCGCAGTTGAACCCGAAATTTGGTTTCTTGATGAACCGTTCTCAGCGCTCGATCCATTAATTCGACGCGAAATGCAAGATGAGTTTTTGAGACTACAGCGCGTTCTTCATAAAACCATTGTTTTTATTACGCATGATTTTGGTGAAGCTGTGCGCCTTGCAGATCGTATTGCTATCATGAAAGATGGGATGATTGTGCAGACCGGAACCCCAGAGCAATTGCTACTGAACCCTGCAACCGATTACGTGCGAGAGTTCACAAAATTCATATCGCGTTCAAAAGTTCTTTCGGTTGAAACGATCATGACCTCGGGCACCGCGATTGGAAGCAAAGGATCCACAACAGTAAGCAAAGATATGAAAATTGAGACAGCTGCGGAGATCATTCTCAAAACAGATGCGGATTTGGTCGTTGTAGACAAAGATGATCGTCCAGTGGGCTTACTCCAAAAAAACTCAGTTTTCAAAGCACTGGCGGTCTCGGCGCTTTGACTGACGGAGCGCTGTAAGCTAGAAAGTACAAACGCCGTCAGACATTAGCCCCGTCGCAATGAACTGACCTTCAATTCGCTTTAATTTACCCCGAACCCGACACCCGACCTTCGCCGCGTGGTGCTGGGCTGCCTTTCACTTATCTTTACGAAACCACCCCGCTACCGTATTAATACGTCTGCAGCACGCCTCTCTTCTGCCTAGAGCTCTTGCCTTCAACCGACCTTTGGTAGGCCGCCTCCAATACGTCCACTAACCTCTCAGCAGCCGTCCAGAGCTTGTGAGGGTTAGAAAGCCTAGATCTAGAAATGAGGCATCAATTTTTATATATCTTGTGCGTAATTTTGAAATGTCACTAAGCTAAAAGCCTCAAACCCAGCCTCATTAATCCCGCTCGGCCACTATGGTCCGCTAAAGGCGCAGCAGGCGTGTCTTCCAGTTTATCAAAGGGTTTTATAATCCTCTTTGGCGGCACTCGTCCTTAAACTGCAGGAGTCCCTTACTTTTCGAAAAAAGCTACATAGTTGAGATGGGGAACCTTAACATAACCGTGGAAAATCCAATAAACGGATACTTGTTCGTATTTATCCAAAAGTATCTGCCCGAACTCCTACCGCAAAATACTTCAACTTTCGTTTCAAAAGTCTAAATCCAATCGCAACACAGT
>JAPKEA010000214.1 GCA_028822275.1 Planktomarina sp.
GGCACGCTTTGGAGCTAAAAAGGTTAATCTGCCAGGGTTTATAAATTGCATTATCCCCTCTGCATGCAGGGTATCTTTGTTCCAAGCGGGAGAAACCCAGAAGATTGGACCTTGTGTTTTTTGCGCTATCAATAACGCCAAACTACGCCGATTTGCACCACATGCTTCATGAACGCGACTGAAAGTAAGAGCGATGTCTGGCCAAAGCTCTAGCGTAGGTTCTGTGCGATGTGATTTGCGTGTTAATGTGGTGGACGGTAATTTTGTCATAAGGTGTATATTAGAATGTTCTGCATTTGTTCTCAAGATGTTTTTGGCTTGAAGTCGTGGTTTCATGCGATAGTTTATCTAAAAAAGGGAAGATTAAGATGATGATGAATCAACTTGGCCGCACAAAAATTATGATCTCTGATTTATGTTTGGGTACTATGACTTTTGGGACACAGACTCCACAAGAAGATGCTTTTGCCCAAATGGACATGGCGTTGGAAGCTGGCATTAATATATTTGACACAGCCGAGATGTATCCAGTGAATCCTATTACTGCAGCCACTCAGGGGGCCAGTGAAGAGATTGTTGGCAATTGGTTTCAAACCAGTGGCCGTCGAGCAGATGTCGTCGTTGCCACGAAACACTCTGGCGCGGGCTCCGCGCATATTCGAAAGGGTGCGCCTATCACATCTGCTTCTATTTCTGGTGCAATTGAAGGAAGTCTGAAACGATTAAAAACAGATGTGATTGATCTTTACCAATTTCATTGGCCAAATAGGGGGTCCTACATGTTTCGGAAAAACTGGAACTATGACCCGTCTCACCAAAATAAGGCCGAAACTGTTCAGAATATATATGACTGCCTTGGTGCCTTAGCCCTAGAAGTTGAGCGTGGCACGATCCGTTCCTTTGGTCTTTCTAATGAAAGTGCTTGGGGAACAGCGCAATGGGTGCGGGCTTCTGAAGAAGGATATGGCCCTCGTGTGGCATCGATCCAGAATGAATATTCTTTGATGTGCCGAATGTACGATACTGATTTGGCCGAACTGAGTGCCAATGAAGATGTAGGGCTTTTGGCGTTTTCACCGCTTGCGACGGGTCTGCTTACTGGGAAATATGCCAAAGGTGCTGTGCCTAAAAGTAGCCGTATGGCAATTTCTGATACTCTTGGGGGCCGAAATACAGAACGAGCGCATGCCGCTGCTGCAAGTTACGTTGGCGTTGCGCAGAAACATGGAGTTGATCCTATCCATATGGCATTGGCTTGGTGTGTTAGTCGGCCATTTGTGGCGTCTTCAATCTTTGGGGCGACACATAAAGGCCAATTACTCCACATTCTTAAAGGGGCTGACAAACAACTTTCTAAAGAAATTTTAGCAGAATTAAACATCGTACATCAGGCGCATCCAATGCCTTATTAATAAAACTAATGTTGCCGGCGTAAAGCTGTAACGGATTGTTCGAAAGCGTTGCGAAAGGCATGGGCGAAGCTCGCTTGCGATGAAAATCCGCAAGCCAAAGAAATTTCTTGAACGCTTTGCGCTGAGTCAATCGCAAGGCGACGGGCTTCGGACAGTCTGAGGTCTAAAAAATAAGCGCCCGGCGCACGTCCGGTCGCTACTTTGAATTCCATTTCCAGTTTGCGCAAGGAAATACCATTAGCTTTGGCTAAAGCCTTAATGCTTGGTGGGCTTTCGATGAGGTTTTCCATTTGCTTTAAAATTCGTGCGATACGCGGATGTCTCACCGAAATGTGTTTAGTTGCGATCATTTGTTGTGGCGCCTCGCCTGCATGTACTGGATCGTAGATAAATGCAGCGGCAACTCGCTCTGAAAGGGCCCTTCCATGGCGCACAGAAATTAAATGTAGCATTAAATCGATACAGGGAGATGCCCCTCCCGTGGTCACGAAAGGCCCGCAAATAGAATAGCGATCTGGGACTAGATTTACAGCTGGAAAACGGCGTGCGAATTTTTCGAGATCCTCCCAA
Source organism: Planktomarina sp. (assembly GCA_028822275.1). Classification (GTDB taxonomy): domain Bacteria; phylum Pseudomonadota; class Alphaproteobacteria; order Rhodobacterales; family Rhodobacteraceae; genus Planktomarina. Next base: position 1,983 of record JAPKEA010000214.1, read on the forward strand.
TGGCAGGTCGCAATATGATTATCTAAGAGGCCTGCATGAGCCATAACCCAGCTTCCACCATCTACACCAATAATACAGGTGCCATATGATGCAACACGTCGTAAAGTTGCGATCAATATAGAGGTCGTAACCTTCTCTAGATCAAAACCTGCAACCAATATCAGTACCTCGCCGGAGAAATTTCGAGCGTCTTGTCCTTTTAAACTGAGGCCGGAGGTTAGGGAGATATTTTGTCCTTGATCCGTGAGAAACTCCCAAGAAAAGAGTACTTTCGCAGCCCGCCGATTGCACGCCCGCATTGGGTCAACGGCCGCGGCGAGGGATAAAGTATTACTCTGTTCCAGCACTAAAACGCCTACTTTTAGGGTTTTATTACTTTTTTTCCATATATTTTTTGCGTTTTTCATCAATTATGTTGCGTATATTAACAAGTGTATAATTACAATCAAACCAAACTGTTTGAAACATAGGAGACCAAGATGCCCCTTCAAATGAACCGAGACGTTTTCATTACTTGTGCTGTAACAGGTTCAGGCGCCACTCAGGACAAAAGTCCTCATGTTCCAAGGAGTCCAAAGCAAATTGCGGAAAGTGCTATCTTGGCGGCTAAATCGGGTGCAGCAGTTGTACATTGTCATGTCAGAGACCCTATAACAGGAGCTCCAAGCCGGGACCCCGCAATGTTTCGTGAAGTGACAGAACGCATTCGGGACGCTGAGATCGATGTAGTGTTGAACCTCACTGCTGGTATGGGCGGTGATATGGTATTCGGAGATATCGAAAATCCACTGCCTCCAATTATTGGTACGGACATGGCGGGTGCCACTGAACGAGTGGCGCATGTAGTAGAGTGTCGACCAGAAATCTGTACATTGGATTGTGGTACTATGAATTTTGCAGAAGCTGATTACGTCATGACCAATACTCCAGGCACTTTGACGGCAATGGGGCGGATGATGACTGAGCAAGGAGTAAAGCCTGAAATTGAGGCTTTTGACACTGGACATCTTTGGTATGCAAAACAACTGGTGGCGGACGGAGTACTTGAACCCAACGCATTGGTGCAACTGTGCATGGGAGTACCTTGGGGCGCGCCGGATGATCTCAATACCTTGATGGCAATGGTCAACAACGTGCCGGAGGGTTGGGTGTTTAGCGCCTTTGGGCTAGGCCGTAATCAAATGCCTCTTGTAGCGGCTTCGGTCCTTGCCGGTGGGAATGTTCGAGTGGGCCTAGAAGATAATTTGATGCTTGACCGTGGTGTTCTTGCTGAAAACTATCAGCTAGTTGATCGTGCTGTAAACATTATCGAAAACTTGGGTGCGCGGGTAATTGGGCCTCAAGAAGTGCGTGAAAAATTAGGTTTGGTAAAGAGGGCACCTTTGAGCCAATAACGTGCTCGAAATCTAAGTGTTAGGATTAAGAAGATGACAAAGATAGCAGGGATTATTGGCGGTGGTGTAATTGGGGGCGGGTGGGCAGCTCGGTTTTTGCTAAATGGATGGGACGTGCGTGTTTTTGATCCTGATCCACAAGCTGAGCGCAAAATTAACGAAGTTTTAGGTAATGCTCGCCGCTCTTTGCCTGGCCTCTACGAGGCACCGTTGCCAGCAGAGGGAAAGCTTACGTTTCATTCTGATTTATCTGACGTGGTAAGAGGAGCAATTTGGATCCAAGAAAGTATCCCAGAGCAATTAGAACTCAAGCAAAAAGTTTATAAATCTCTACAAGACCACTGCGATCCATTGGCCATCATTGGCTCGTCAACCTCCGGTTTTAAACCATCTGAATTGCAGAATAACGCAGTCCGCCCAGAGCAAATTATGGTTTGCCACCCATTTAACCCAGTTTACCTGCTGCCCCTAATCGAAGTTGTTTCTACACCAATGAATAACGAGGCGATTGTACAGTCGGCGGAGCGTCTTCTTAAGGAAATGGGCATGTATCCTTTGAGGGTCCGTAAGGAGATTGATGCTCATATTGCGGATAGATTTCTTGAGGCGGTATGGCGAGAAGCTCTGTGGTTGATCAAAGATGAAATCGCAACAACTGAAGAAATAGATAATGCAATTCGCTATGGCTTTGGCATTCGTTGGGCGCAGATGGGATTGTTTGAAACCTACCGTGTGGCTGGTGGAGAGGCGGGCATGCGTCACTTCATGGCACAGTTTGGGCCTGCACTAAAATGGCCTTGGACGAAGCTTATGGAAGTACCGGAATTTACGGACGAATTGGTGGATATGATTTCGGACCAATCTGATAAACAATCTGGGATGCACTCTATTCGGGAGTTGGAACGTATCCGAGACAATAATCTTGTTGGCATGATGCGAGCCTTGAAAGCTCAGGATTGGGGCGCGGGTGCTTTGCTGAAAAACCAGGATGAATTGCTTAATCAAAATGCTCAAATTGTGCGCACTAGCGATACGTTGGATCTCAGTAAACCTATTTTGACTGTGCGGCGCGCAGTGCCGTTGGATTGGACTGATTATAACGGCCATATGAATGAGGCGCGTTACCTGCAAGCTTTTGGAGATGCCACTGATAGGTTCATGGAGATTGTTGGCTGTGACGCCAAATATATAGCTTCTGGGGGAAGCTATTTCACCGCAGAGACGCATATTCGCCATGTGGATGAAGTGCGAGCTGGCCATAGCATTAGGATTGAAACCCATTGCGTTGAAGGAATTGGCAAGAAAATGCATTTGTTCCATCAAATGTTTGAGGAAGAACGGCTTTTGGCGACAGGCGAACATATGTTAATTCATGTCTCTCTTGAAAGCCGAAAGGCTTCAGCGCCAGCTCCAGCAATCGCACAAAATTTACAACGTATTGCGCAAGCTCATGCCGCAATGGCGCAGCCAGAGGGCATGGGTCGCAAGGTAGGGAAAAAATGAGACGTGTTTTAATCACCGCTGGTGGAGATGGGATTGGGCGGGCGATGGGACAGGCTTTTGAAGCTGGTGGGTTTCAAGTTTGGGTCACAGATGTTAATTCTGATGCTCTGGCGCATTGCCCTGAGAGCTGGATGAAAACGCTTTGTGACGCCAGTGATGAACCACAGGTTCAAGCTCTTTTTGCTGAGATTAACAAGCGCTGGGCTGGAATTGACGCACTTTGTGCCAATGCAGGTATCGCAGGGCCTACTGCTGCTGTGGAAGATATTC
>JAPKEA010000012.1 GCA_028822275.1 Planktomarina sp.
TCATTCGGTAACTATCCGGGACAACGGGCGCGGTATTCCGGTGGACCCACATCCCAAATTTCCTGATAAGTCGGCGCTTGAAGTGATCTTGTGTACGCTGCACTCAGGCGGTAAGTTTTCCGGTAAAGCCTATCAAACATCAGGAGGCCTACACGGTGTAGGCGCCTCAGTGGTGAATGCTCTATCAGACTCTATGGTAGTCGAGGTGGCCCGAAACCGTGAACTTTATGAGCAGCGATTTTCCCGCGGTATCCCAATTGGCCCAATTGCAAAAATTGGTGCCGCACCAAACCGGCGTGGCACATCTGTAACCTTTCATGCAGATCCTGATATATTCGGAAAGCATCGCTTTAAGCCAGCCCGAATGTTTAGCTCTATCCGGTCCAAGGCTTATTTATTTTCAGGCGTTGAAATTCGCTGGAAAAGCCAGATCGACGACGGAGAAACGCCAACTGAAGCAAGCTTCCACTTCCCTGGTGGGCTCGCAGATTACCTCAAAGAAACACTTGGCAGCGCCAGCACCTATGCAGATGCACCTTTTGCAGGTGCTGTGGATTTCCAGGAAAAATTTAATGTGCCAGGTAAAGTCGAGTGGGCCATTAATTGGACCCCTTCGCGAGATGGTTTCATTCAGTCTTATTGCAATACGGTCCCAACACCTGAGGGTGGCACCCATGAAAGTGGTTTCTGGTCAGCAATTCTCAAGGGCATCAAGGCCTACGGCGAATTGGTTAACAACAGAAAAGCAGCGCAAATCACTCGGGATGATTTAAGCACTGGTGGTTGTGCCCTCGTTTCCTGCTTTATAAACGAGCCCGAGTTTGTTGGGCAAACCAAGGATAGGCTGGCCACAGTAGAAGCTCAGCGTCTTGTTGAAAATGCTGTCCGCGACCGTTTCGACAACTGGCTGGCAGCAGATACAAAATCAGCAGGCGCTATTCTAGATTTTCTTGTCCTACGTTCAGAAGAACGATTGCACCGCCGCCAAGAAAAAGAAACCGCCCGGAAATCAGCGACCAAAAAGCTACGCCTTCCAGGTAAGCTGACAGATTGCACATCCAAAACCCGCGAAGGAACAGAGCTTTTTATCGTGGAAGGCGACAGCGCCGGTGGCTCGGGTAAGGGCGCTCGCAACCGTGTTAACCAGGCCCTACTGCCACTAAAAGGTAAAATTCTCAACGTGCTTGGGGCAGCTTCAAGCAAGCTGACAACAAACGCTGAAATTAATGATCTTTGCGAGGCCCTAGGCGTCGGAATGGGCACTAAGTTCAACATTGATGATCTGCGCTACGATAAAATCATCATAATGACAGATGCCGATGTGGATGGGGCCCATATTGCAAGTTTGTTGATGACATTCTTCTTCTCACAAATGCGCCCACTCATTGACTCCGGACACCTCTACCTTGCGTGCCCCCCTCTATTCCGTCTGACCCAGGGCGCAAAAAGAGTGTATTGCTTAGATGAAGCAGAGAAAAACCTTTGGTTAGAAAAAGGCCTAGGTGGTAAGGGTAAAATTGAACTTAGTCGCTTTAAAGGTTTGGGTGAAATGGATGCCAAGGACCTTAAAGAGACCACGATGAACCCAACGACCCGTAAACTTATTCGCGTCACGGTCGACGAAGATATTCCTGGGGAAACCGGCGATCTGATTGAGCGGTTGATGGGCAAAAAGCCCGAGAAGCGTTATGAATATATCCAAGAAAATGCGCGGTTTGTGGAGGAACTGGACGTATAGACTTCACATGGTGAAAACATCTTGCACTTTTTAAATTGAATTGTGGCATTCATAACGCAATATAATGAGGAGACCTCCTATGCCCACCTACGCTCTAACAATGTTGGTTGCTGGGATTGGCGTACCGCTTCTTGGCGCAATGAACGCTGCTTTGGGACGTCATTTGGGCGCCCCAATGTTGGCAAGTGCAATTTTGTTGGCTGTGGGTTTTTTAACAGCAGCAATTGTAGCTTTAATTACTGGACCCGGTGCGATTGTGAAACTTGCATCAGCACCCAAACACTTATTGTTTGCCGGTGTTTTAATTGCTTTCTATGTACTTTCCATTACTACCATCGCCCCGCGTTTTGGAGTCGGAAATGCAGTTTTTTTTGTTCTCATCGGACAACTAATGTCGGCTGCTGTGATTGACCACTTTGGCCTGTTCGGCGCGCAACAAGTATCTTTGAGCGCCTCACGGTTAGGTGGACTAGCACTTATGACGGCCGGCGTAGTTTTAACCCAAAAAAGTATTTAGTTTCTCAGCTAATAGCTTTTCATAATATTCTCAGTTTATCACAGTTAGGGATCAAGCCCTCCGCTTACATGGTATTTATAAGCAGGCCTTGATGTAAGTCTAAGCGGAGCCTTTTATTAATTCAGAAACTGCGGCCCACAATGCATCTGGAACGTCAATTTCAGTCAAGGCTTTTCGGTTACTTCCCGGCAGACGAGCGCCCTCTTGCCCGCTTACTGCCTCAACCAAGCGCTCTAATCGAGAAGCAAAATCACCGTGATGCGTACTTGGGTCTACTATAAAGTAGAATTGACCTAAACCATGTGGCGCACCATCAGGAAGTTTCAAACCTCCTACGTCCAGCGAATTTACGGACCCGGTGATCCCAGCAGCCAACAGCTCAGCCATAAGGCCAAAACCCCATCCCTTATAACCACCAGAAGAGACCAAAGCTCCACCCAAAGCCGCTGTTGGATCAGTGGTTGGAACACCATCTTTATCAACAGCCCAGCCAATGGGAATATCTTTCCCAACAGCTTTAGCCATCGTAATTTTGCCCAGCGCCACTGCTGAGGTTGAGAAATCAAAATGCATTGAAATTCCACCTTGCCCGTCTGGTACAGACATCGCAATTGGGTTTGTACCAATGACTTTCTGGTTCCCCCCCGGAGGAGCAACAACTGGACTAGCATTCGTAAAACCAATAGCGAGCATGCCTTCAACAGCCAGTTGCGCAGTAAAAAACCCGAGTGAAGTACAGGTGTGTGCATGGGCAATCGCTAATGACACGGTACCATTTATTTTAGCCGCTGCGACCGCTTGTGGGAGTGCCATCTGAAAAGCAGACTGGGCAAATCCAAATTTTGCATCCGACAGGATTGACCCTGGGCGCGGTGCAGTGACTTCAGGCATAACGGTGCCATTCACGCGGCCTGAGGCCAACTGCAAGCAATAGCTTTCTAGATAATACAGCCCACAAATAACATTCCCATGTGCCTCAGCATCGGCCACAGCACGTGCAACAGACGCAGCAATCCACTCACTCGCACCATGTACTTTTAAAGCTTCGCGACTTGCAGTTTCAATTTCAGCTACAGAGATCACAGGCATTTACTTTTCCCAACCATAGAATAATACCGCAGTTACTTAATCACGGCTTTAAAGTTTAAAAATCAGTTAATCAGTTCACAGTTAAAGAAAAAAAGGGAAAAATCCTCTTAATTGATGTTAATTTAGCCAAAAATTTTACCTTTTTTCAATTGGACCTGCCGATCCATACCGGCTGCAAGTTCCATATTGTGAGTTGCGATGAGGGCTCCCATTCCAGTTGAGCGAACAAGGTCCAGCAACAATTCGAAAACATGATCCGATGTTTCTGGATCAAGATTACCAGTCGGTTCATCAGCGAGCAGTAGGTCTGGCGCATTCGCCAAAGCCCTACAAAAAGCGACCCGCTGTTGTTCGCCGCCTGACAGCTCACTGGGGCGGTGATCCCCACGTAGGGAAAGACCAACTTTATCCAACAATTCGAGTGCGCGTGCGCGGGCTTGCCCGACGTTCGAACCCGCTGCGAGCTTTGGCAGCATAATATTTTCAACTGCTGAAAAGTCAGGCAACAAATGATGGAATTGGTATATGAAACCAATTTTCATCAACCGCATATCAGTCCTCACTCGGTCAGTTGCGGCAGACATGTTTTTGCCAGACATTTGCAGAAGGCCGCTGTTTGGTGTGTCAAGCAATCCTGCTATATGCAGTAAGGTTGATTTACCGGCACCTGAGGGAGCAACTAATGAAACCACCTGACCCGCAAATAGTTCTAGATCACAATCTCGTAAAACCTGCACCTCATTTGGCCGACCAGTATTGTAGGACTTAACCAGACCCTGGATTTTTAAGATCGGGTCACTCATTTCGCAAAGCCTCCACCGGGTCCATTTGAGCAGCGCGTCTTGCCGGGAAAATGGTGATGACGAATGAGAGAGAAAGAGAAATACCAATAGCTTTGGCCACATCGATTACGCGCAACTCAGAGGGTAAATGGTAAATGCCCCTGATTGAAGGATCCCAGACATCCCCACCGGAAAGGTAATTTACCAAACTGAATATTTCATCTATATTTAAAACAAAAAGAACGCCAATTAACACGCCCAGTATTGTTCCTAAGAGACCAATGCCCGCACCACATAAAAAGAACACGCGAAGCACGGTTCCTTCACTAAAACCTATGGTCCTTAGCACACCAATATCACGGCCTTTATTTTTAACCAACATTATGAGACCAGATACAATATTCATAGTCGATAGTAAGATTAGTACTATCATTATGACCAACATAACATTATCTTCGATTTCCAGAGCGCGGAGAAAGCCTCCTGCATGGTCACGCCAAGTTTCTAAAACAGTGCCCTCTCCACCAGCAGCCCAGAGATCAGTTTCCATCAAACTAATATTCTCAGGCGCATTTACGAAGATCTCAATCTGATCTGCAAAACCTTCACGGTTAAAGAAGCTTTGTGCATCTCTAAAAGGTAAATATAGTCGGGTTTCATCAATGTTGAAGTGACCGGCTGTAAAGATGTAAGCGATAGGAAAAGATTTCACACGAGGGCTGGTGCCAAAAGCGGTTTTTACTCCATTCGGGGAGATCAACTTGATTCGATCGCCAACAGTAACACGAAGTGCCCGTGCAACGCCGGCACCAATCGCAACACCTTTCGAAAAGTTTTCTATATCACCTGTGCTACCCTCGGCCTTAACTACGCGAGGTATATTTTTAAGGTTTTCTAGACTGATACCAAAGACTAAAACGCCATGGTTCCGCTCACCAACATTGGCCATAACCTGACCTCGGATCAGTGGAGCAGCTTGAACGACGCCAGGCACCGCTAGAATGTTTGCAGTCAATTCGTCATAATTTTTAATCTTGCTCTCGAAACGCTCAGTTTCGATGTTTAAGTTTTGCTTAAAGACCGTTACATGCGCATTTGCACCTAATATAGTGTCGACGAATTCTGTTCTAAAACCACTACGCACTGCTAACACTATTACCAGTGCCGCCACAGCAAGCGCGATCCCAGTTAGACTAATCAGGGTCATGACACTGACCCCGCCTTCGGAGCGTTTCGCCCAGAGGTAACGCCATGCTATCATAAACTCAAAGCGCGAAAAAAGCGGAGCTCGGCTCATAAACTCCTCACATCTTCAAAGCAGACTGCACACAGGATCATAATAAATTGTACCTTCTGTTAAACTAAGCCCATCACGTCTATTCAATTATTTATTAACATATAAACAAATATTTAAGATGAGATTTTCTATAACCTTGATTATATGTACCGCGCCATCACTTTCTGAATTGCAGCTTCTGGTGTCATTTCTTCGCTAACACCAGTCTTGCGACTTGTCAGTTCAATCACACCGTTTTTCAGGCCGCGTGGCCCAACAGTTAAGCGCCATGGAAGACCAATCAAATCCATAGTCGCAAATTTGCCACCCGCGCGCTCGTTTCGATCGTCATACAATGGCTCAAGTCCCGCATTTCTCAACTGATTATAAAGACTTTCACAGGCCGCATCAGCTTCTGCGTCACCTTGTTTAAGATTGACAATCCCACAGTGGTACGGCGTGACACCCTCAGGCCAGATGATACCATTGTCATCATGGCTCGCTTCGATAATAGCACCAACCAAACGACTAACCCCAATACCATGACTACCCATATGCACAGGTACTTTTTTACCGTCCACATTTTGAACCATAGCCCCTAATGCTTCTGAATATTTTGTGCCAAAATAGAATATTTGTCCCACTTCTATCCCCCGGGCAACCCTGCGGCGCTCTTCTGGTACTTCTCTAAACAGGACCTCGTCATGGGTTTCATCCGTACGCGCATATTTCGTTGTGAATTCTTCCAAAATGGATTGGCATTCTTTGACATCGTCAAAATTGATATCACGCCCCCCAAAAGAAAGATCAGTCACTGCGCTGTCATAGAAAACTTCACTTTCCCCCGTTTCAGCCAAAACCAAAAATTCATGCGTATCATCTCCGCCAATTGGTCCACTATCAGCCCGCATTGGAATTGCCTGAAGACCCATACGTTCATAAGTGCGCAGGTAGCTCACAAGATGACGGTTGTAAGCATGCAAAGCATCTTCTTTGGACAAATCAAAATTATAACCATCTTTCATATAAAATTCACGGCCACGCATAACTCCAAACCGAGGCCGGCGCTCATCACGAAACTTCCATTGAATTTGATACATGGTCAAAGGCAAATCTTTATAGCTGTTTACATGACCACGGAAAATATCAGTAATAAGTTCTTCAGCTGTAGGAGTGAACAACATGTCGCGGCCGTGGCGATCTTTGAACCTAAGCATTTCCTCCCCATAATCATCGTAGCGACCGGATTCACGCCACAAATCAGCAGATTGGATCGTTGGCATCAACATCGCCATGTGACCGGCCCTTTCCTGCTCCTCATGTACTATTTTTTCAATATTTTTCAATACTTTAAATCCCAAAGGCAGCCAGGAGTAAATTCCAGCAGCAGATTGCTTGATCATTCCTGCACGCAGCATAAGCCTGTGCGATACTATCTGCGCTTCCGCAGGGTTTTCTTTTAAGACTGGCAAAAAATAACGACTTAAGCGCATGAGAAACTCCGATTTAGCTTGATGTCCTGTTTAGAGACCCGCAACCTGCGTCACAAGCTAAAGCCACTCAAAAGGCTACTCAATTCAATAAAAGTTGCTGTGTCTACCCTTGCAAGGTTACCCACAATGCGCAATTTGGACAACAAAAGGATAGAAATCATGGCTTTACCTATTTCGACACAGTTGAAGTATTGGGGTATTTTGACTGTGATATTTTCGGTCGTACTTTGGCTTTTGGGCAATAGCTTAATGCCCTTCATCTTGGGTGGAGCAATTGCATATGCCCTAGATCCTATTGCTGACAGATTGGAACGTTTTGGACTCTCTCGCTTGATTGCAACCACTATTATCACCCTGGTTGCAATCATTATCTTTATTATAATAATGCTTTGGGTCATTCCAATATTCGCCAACCAAGCAATTTCACTTTTTAACACAGTGCCAAAAATCATCTCCGATCTCTGGGGTTTTCTGACTAAAAACTTTCCAGAACTTTTGGACGAGACTAGTACAATCCGGCAGTCGTTAAACGGCGTTGGTGAGACTATTCAATCGCGGGGCGGAGACCTAGTAGACGGTCTTCTTACCTCCGTTAATTCAATTGTAAATATTTTAGTGCTCATCGTTGTTGTTCCCGTTGTGACCTTTTATCTTTTACTTGACTGGGATAAATTGGTTACAAAAATTGACGAACTCTTGCCACGCGATCATGTACAAAATGTTCGTCGTTTAGGCCAAGAGATTGATGCAACGTTAGCGTCTTTCATTCGCGGCCAAGGGACTGTTTGCGCAATTCAGGGGATGTACTACGCTTTTGCGCTCATGCTTGCTGGATTAAACTATGGCCTAGTCGTAGGTTTTGTTGCAGGAATAATTTCATTCATCCCTTATATTGGAGCGCTTGTGGGCGGGGGCTTGGCCATTGGACTGGCTGTTTTTCAATTCTGGGGCGATTGGCTTGCGATTGGCACCATAGCCTTTATCTTTGCGATAGGACAAATTTTAGAGGGTAATTTCCTAACTCCAAAACTGGTTGGAAAATCTGTTGGCCTGCATCCAGTATGGCTTATCTTTGCCCTTTCCGTCTTTGGCAGCCTATTTGGATTTATTGGTATGCTAGTTGCGGTGCCTGTCGCTGCGATGATCGGGGTCATAACTCGCTTTTTGATTTCCCAATATAAGACTGGCCTTCTGTATCGTGGCTTGAGTGACGATGCTAACGATGAGTGACCAACTCTCCTTTGATCTACCAGTTCGGGTGGCGACTGGTCGTACTGAATATTTTTTATCAGCGACGAACCAAATGGCGCTTGATACTATAGATGACCTTGACAGTTGGCCACAACGTAAAATGATGGTTTTAGGACCTGAAAGTTGCGGAAAATCGCATTTATTAGATATTTGGATCAGTGATAATGCAGCTCAAAAATTTGATCCACTTGCGGTCTTCGATCTTCCAGAACCAGGCGCGAATATCGTCGTAGACGACTTGCAAAACATATCAGGGGTAATGCCAGCCGAAACGCGTTTGTTTCATTTGCACAACCACCTTCAATCAACGGGTGGGACTTTACTGATGGCTTCGAGCTTACCTGTCACGCAGGCTGGCTTCCAATTGCCAGATCTCCTCAGCCGCCTGCAAGGGACGGCTTGTACACGAATTGAGGCTCCCGATGACGATCTTTTACATGCAGTACTGCTTAAGAACTTTATGGACCGACAACTGTCACCAACGCCAACTGTTATTGCATATATTTTAAAAAATATGGATCGTACATTTATTGCAGCAAGCGCGCTTGTTACCGAACTGGATGCTCAAAGCATGGCTTCAAAACGCCCTATCGGACGCAGAATGGTGGCTGAGATTCTGAGTTTGCAGCATTAAAGTCAAAGGCTTCCAAGCTTGACACTTACAATTTCAAAAAATCTCAGATAGGTTAAAGCCTTTCGTACAGGACATAAAATGGTGAGCACGGCTGATTTTCTGAATTCAGACTTTTCCAAAGCACTTAGCTGTAACGAGGAATTCTCTGGAGCCAGCCGTTTTCTGAACAGAGAGCTATCTTGGTTAGCCTTCAATTGGCGGGTTTTGGAAGAGGCCAACAACTCCAACGTACCTCTTTTAGAACGTGTTAGATTTCTATCTATTTCCGCCACCAACCTAGACGAGTTTTACTCCGTTCGCGTCGCTGGCCTGCGCGAATTAGCCCGCGCCGGAAGCAAGGCTGCAGCCATCGACGGTCGCACGCCAGCTAACCAATTACTTCTTATAGAAGCAAATGCCCGTAAGCTGATGCAAGAACAACAATCCGTCCTGACACAACTACAAAACGAGATGACTAAAAATAATATTCATATCTTAACAGCAGGGCAAGCAGAGACGGATTATGATTACCTTCAACAGGTATTTCTTCGAGACGTCTTCCCCGTGGTATCACCTTTGGCGATTGATCCCGCTCACCCCTTCCCATTCATTCCAAACGCAGGCTTTGCTCTCGCGCTTCAATTGGAGCGTATATCGGACAAACGCAGTTTGCGTGCTTTGGTGCCCATCCCTCATCTCGTGCAGCGCTTTATCAGGTTACCCGGCGAAGGCTATCGGTATTTACCCCTAGAAGAATTAATCTTGATGCAACTTGAGCAGATATTTCCTGGCTATAAACTAAATAACTACTGCGCGTTTTCAATCTTGCGCGACAGTGATTTAGAAGTTGAAGACGAAGCAGAAGATTTGGTTCGAGAATTCGAAGTAGCACTCAAGCGGCGGCGGCGGGGTGACGTTATTCGCCTCAAAATCACAAAGAATGCACCCAAGTATCTGCGCAACGCGATTATGGCTGAGCTTGTTGTTACAGAAACTGAGGTTGTCGAAATAGATGGTATGATGGGCCTATCCAATCTCCATGAATTAGTAATTGAAGATCGTCCAAAATTGTTGTGGCCTAAATTCACTCCACGCGTTCCAGAGAGATTCTCCGATCATGATGGAGATATGTTTGCTGCCATTCGCCAAAAAGATATGTTGCTGCAACATCCCTACGAAACCTTCGATATGGTCGTACGTTTTTTACAGCAAGCTGCTCGTGATCCAAATGTGTTAGCAATCAAGCAAACGCTTTATCGCACCTCCAAACGCTCACCTATTGTAGAGGCACTGTGTGAAGCGGCAGAAGACGGCAAGTCCGTTACAGCATTGGTTGAGCTGAAAGCACGCTTTGATGAGGCAGCAAATATTCGACAATCCCGGCGTCTTGAACGTGCAGGTGCCCATGTCGTCTATGGATTTATGAACCTTAAAACCCATGCTAAAATAACTACAGTCGTTCGGCGGGAAGGGGATCACCTAATCACCTATACCCATTACGGCACTGGAAATTATCATCCCATTACGGCGAGAATCTACACAGATTTAAGCTTGTTTACCTGCGATGCGGCCTTAGGTCGAGACGCCACCAAAGTGTTCAATTATCTATCAGGATATGCTCAGCCCAACACTCTGGAAAATATCTCAATATCTCCACTATCATTGAAGTCTACGCTTCTGAAACAGATAGAAATTGAGGCTGAGAATGCCAAAAAAGGTAAACCAGCTGCAATTTGGGCCAAGGTGAATTCTATTATCGATGCAGATGTAATTGATGCACTTTATGCAGCCAGCAAAACTGGCGTCAAAATTAGTCTAGTGGTACGTGGCATTTGTGGTCTACGTCCCGGTGTTAAAGGCCTTTCAGAGAACATTAGAGTAAAATCAATTGTTGGCAGATTCTTAGAGCACTCTCGGATTGTCTGCTTTGCCAACGGTCACGAATTGCCTAGCCTTGAAGCACGCGTGTATATTTCATCTGCTGATTGGATGGACCGCAATTTGAAACGTCGCGTCGAGACTTTGGTCGAGATCAAAAATGCAACAGTAAAAGCACAGATTGTCAGTCAAGTCATGGCAGCAAACCTCGCAGACGTTGCGCAGTCGTGGATCATGAAACCGGACGGAAGCTATGTCAGAGCCACTTGGCCAAAACAGAGCTTCGCCTTCAACTGTCACCGGTTTTTCATGGAAAATCCATCTCTGTCCGGGCGTGGTAGCGCTGGTGCTGGAGATGTGCCTAAACTCACACACAGTGACGTGTCGCAAGCATTGCCTAATAGTTGATTAATTGACCAAGTCGCAGGGTTTGATAACGTCGATGCAAACTGAGGAATTCGACATGGATGGATCAGAAAAAACATCTCGAGATTGGGGACACTTTCACAGGCCCCTTTTCGCAAATCCCAAATCACGGGACCTATCGCGCGTTGGCGTTATTGATGTTGGGTCGAACTCAGTGCGTCTTGTAGTTTTTGATGGGGCCGCAAGATCTCCCGCCTATTTCTTCAACGAAAAAGTCATGTGCGCCCTAGGTGCTGGTTTAGCCGATACAGGTAATCTAAGTCCCGAAGGACGTATAAGGGCGCTGGCTGCACTACGTAGATTTTGTACGATAGCCAAAGGCATTGGCCTACCTGATCTTACTGCTGTCGCTACAGCTGCAGTTCGGGAAGCCAAAGACGGTTCTGACTTTGTAGGTCAAGTTTTGGCGGAAACTGGGCTAAAAATTCATGTGATAGATGGATCTGAAGAGGCAAGGTTATCAGCTCAGGGCGTTCTTCTTGGTTGGCCAGGGGCTTATGGTCTAGTTTGCGACATTGGAGGCGCGTCAATGGAACTAGCAGAAATTTCTAATGGGCAGGTTGGAAAGCGGATGACCTCACAATTGGGGCCGTTGAGGCTTGCTGGCATTAAGGGTGGCAAACAGGGTCGTAAGAAAGTAATTTTGGAAAGTCTAGAGGTTCTGCGCGCACAACTGGGACAACAATCAGATAGATTATTCCTAGTCGGCGGCTCTTGGAGAGCTATTGCGCGCATTGATATGCAAAGACGGGGTTATCCCCTGCACGTTATGCATGAATACCGGATGACCCCGCGAGATATTCGCCAAACATCCGAATATATTCATACGAACAATCACGACCATCTGCGCAAATTAGCAGGTGTGTCCTCTGCGCGTATGGCCTTAGTCCCTATTGCCATAGACGTTCTTAAAGGCATTCTACGTCACTTCAGACCCCATGATATAGCTGTTTCAAGTTATGGTATTCGGGAAGGTATGCTTTACGAACATATGCCTCAAGCCATGCGAGATCGTGATCCATTGATTGAAAGCTGCCGTTTTGCCGAGCGTAAAGACGCACGCTTACCTGGTTTTGGAATGCGCTTGCGTAAATTCATCGCACCACTCTTTCCAAAAATCACAGTTGATCGGGAGCGTCTCATCCACGCCGCATGTCTACTGCATGATGTAAGCTGGCGCGCGCATTCAGATTTCAGAGGCGAAGTTTGTTTTGAATATGCGACCCGCGCCAATTTAGGCGGTTTACGACACCGAGAGCGAATTTTTCTGGGGTTAGCCCTTTTGCACAGATACCGCAACAACCGCGAGGGTACACGATTCGACGCCCTGCTCTCTCTGCTCTCAGAAGCAGATCTAAAACAAGCTGAGGTATTAGGAAAAGCCATGCGCTTAGGAGCTATGCTCTGGGCAAATCCAGATGATGACACCGCAAAAATGGCCTGGGCACCAAAGAAAATGAAATTATCGTTAACACTGACAGCTGAGGCTTACCCATTGTTTGGCGAGGTGGCAGAGGCTAGGTTTGAAGCTCTCGCATCTGCTTTAAACGCGACCACGCAAGTGGATGTGAAGCTCACCTAAAATTGGATCGAATTCAGCTCGGCCCAAGCTTGATTAATTGCAACCATTCGTGCGTGTGCCAAAGTTATAGCTTCTTTGGGAACCCCGCGCGCCATCAACTGATCTGGGTGGTTTTCCGATACAAGCTTCCGCCAAGCCATCCGTATTTCATTTTGTGAAGAGCCGTGAGAAATTCCTAAAACGTCATATGGGTCTGCTGGCGACCCTTTAACAAATCGAGATTTAATAACCCGAAAGCTACGCTCCGAAAGTCCAAATATTTCAGATACATGACGTAAAAACTCATCTTCATTTTCATGAAAGCTCCCATCCGAAACCGCTATATGAAACAACCCTTCCAAGAGATCTTCAAGAGTACCCGTCCGTGCGCCAAACATGGCTTTGATCTTTTTAGCATAAATATCAAACCCAACTACGTCTTGCCTTGCCAGATTGAAAACCCGCGCAGCATTTTCTTCATCTTCTTCAGGAATATGAAAGATTTCGCGGAATGCTCGCACCTCAGAGCGAGTTACCTGCCCGTCAGCTTTCGCCATCTTAGCGCTTAAAGCAATCACTGCGATTGTAAAACCAACAGTTTTCTCAGGCGGAGTACGCAGTTTTTCAAAAACCGCCGACAGTCCTTCACCTTTAGCTAGTGCAGACAATGCTTCTGAAATTCGAGTCCAAATTGACATACTTATTTATAAAACGTGAATCAAATACACGAAAGAGGCAATCGGCACTATTTCATAAGAACCACGCCATTATTCGTTCGAATTGTGGCAGATATTTCTGAAGAACCTTCGATAATCCTCACACGTGTATCAGATATCATTCTTCCAATTGTGTCCTTCATCTTAGCAGCTTGCGGGTGCTGGACTACCAACGTTTGTAGTCTACATCCACTGTCCGCCAAATCCTGGCATGGATGCGATGTTCCATCCCATTGAATTAATGCAGGACCATAACCACCAAACGGCAACTCACCAGTGTTTGAAACCGATATTACCCATTTATACGGCCCACGTTCTAGCGTAACCGGTGTCCCAAACTCAGGACCAAGATTGTCAAGAGCAGCATTGATATCCAATGTTGCAAGAATCCAACTAGCAATCCGTGGCTGTCCAAAAAAATGGTCCAGACCGAACCAACGTGGAAAAAACGGCGTTGGTGCTTCAGGGTTAATAGCAATGGATTCAAGATAGCAGTCCGCTCCCATTCCCCAGAGATGATTATGAGTGCCAAAATGCGGATGCAAGCCAGCTGCGGCCGGAGCCTCTCCCAGGCAAGATTGAACCAAACTAGTAGCCTCTTTTCGCGAATGCCCTGCAACGGCGATATGATCTAGGGTCAACATACTTTGAGACCCTATTTGCGGGTAGCTCGGATTAAATCCAACACATTTTGTGCGGCATCTGGAATATTTGTTCCAGGCCCAAAGATCGCCGCAATACCCGCAGACTTGAGAAATTTATAGTCTTTCTGAGGGATAACTCCACCACATACGACCAGAATATCCTCAGCACCAGCCTCTTTTAGGGCATCAACCAATTTGGGCGCCAATGTCTTATGCCCAGCGGCTTGGCTCGATATACCAACGACATGCACGTCGTTATCGAGAGCATCTTGCGCCGCCTCCTCTGGGGTTTGAAATAAAGGGCCAACATCCACATCGAACCCAATATCAGCAAAGGCCGTTGCAATAACCTTAGCACCCCGATCGTGGCCATCTTGTCCCATCTTTACAACCAGCATCCGAGGTCTACGACCTTCTTCACGGGCGAACTCCTCAACCGAATTCTGTATTGCTTCAAAATTTTCGTCGCCCTCATAGGCAGATCCATATACTCCAGCCAATGTTTTAACCTCCGCACGGTGACGTCCAAATGTACCCTCCATCGCTAATGATATTTCCCCCACAGTTGCCCGGTGGCGAGCAGCTTCAACTGCGGCCTCCAACAAGTTACCACCCTCTTCACACCTCCTGCCGATTTCCAGTAGTGCAGACTCACAAGCTGTAGTGTTGCGCGTTGCCCTAATGTGCGCCAGCTTGGCAACTTGAGCATCACGCACTTGGTTATTGTCGATATCGCGAATATCAATTTCCGGCTGTGTCTCGAGCTTATACTTATTAACCCCAACAATCACTTCGTCACCACGATCAACCTGAGCTTGCCTCTTGGCTGCACTCTCTTCAATCTTCAATTTCGGTAAGCCACTAGAGACGGCTTTAGTCATCCCACCCATTTCTTCGACCTCCACAATCAGGCTCCAAGCCTCATTGATCAGGTCTGCAGTCAGTTTTTCTACGTAATAAGAGCCAGCCAATGGATCGACGACTTTCGTGACGCCAGTCTCTTCCTGCAAGATTAATTGAGTATTGCGGGCAATCCGTGCAGAGGCCTCAGTCGGCAAAGCTATTGCCTCATCAAAACTATTTGTGTGCAAAGACTGCGTTCCACCCAACACCGCCGACATCGCCTCAAAAGCCGTACGCACGATATTGTTGTAAGGATCCTGCTCCTGCAAACTTACGCCAGAGGTTTGGCAATGGGTTCGAAGCATGCTGGATTTTGGATTTTTTGGTTTAAACTCGGCCATTACGCGGTGCCACAAAACTCGCGCCGCACGTAATTTGGCTACCTCCATAAAGAAATTCATGCCAACCGCAAAAAAGAACGAAAGACGACCAGCGAATGCATCCACATCCATCCCCCTCTCGATTGCTGTTCGTACATATTCCTTACCATCTGCAATTGTGTAGGCGAGCTCTTGCACCAAATTCGCACCAGCTTCTTGCATGTGATAACCACTAATTGAAATGGAGTTAAACTTGGGCATTTCAGCAGCGGTGTACTCGATAATATCCGCTACAATGCGCATCGACGCTTCAGGTGGATAAATATAGGTATTTCGAACCATAAATTCCTTGAGTACATCGTTTTGAATGGTGCCCGACAAAGCTGACTTGCTGACACCCTGCTCTTCTCCAGCAATTATGAAAGACGCCAAAATTGGGATAACGGCACCGTTCATAGTCATAGAAACAGAAATCTTATCCAGTGGAATTTCGTTAAACAGTATTTTCATATCCTCGACGCTATCAATCGCAACGCCCGCTTTACCAACATCGCCAACAACGCGGGGATGGTCGCTGTCATACCCTCGGTGTGTTGCCAAATCGAAAGCTACCGATACACCCTGCTGGCCCGCTGCTAGCCCCTGACGATAGAAAGCATTAGATTCCTCCGCCGTCGAAAACCCAGCGTACTGCCGAATGGTCCATGGCCGACCCGCGTACATCGTAGCTTTAACACCTCGAGCATAAGGGGCAGTTCCAGGGACACCATTCATATGATCTAGATCAACGATATCCTCGGCAGTATATAACGGCGCAACTTTGATGCCTTCAAGCGTATCCCAGGTCAGTTCATCCAATGGCTTCCCACGTAGTTCTTTTTCGGCCATCTGACTCCAAGATTTTTTATCATTCATCATTGTTTTCCTCCTGAAATGCCCCGAAGCTATGTAATTTTTTTCTGGTCCCCTTCGCTATGTGAAGAAAAGCCCCTATGTATAGATGCAGGGGAGATTTCATGTCCATTCGTATTATTACCGCACTCGCAACCTTCATCGCTTTAACTACTCCGGCTTTCGCAGGGGCTACTAAGGACTCATGGCTAGCGGAACCACATCGAATATTCGCAGCCTCTGAAGTGGATCTCAGCGACGTAATTTGGTCTGCTAGGCCACTAGTGATATTCGCAAATAGCCCACTTGATCCTACGTTTAAAACCCAGATGGAGTTACTAGCTAAAGATTTAGAAGCCGCCGCAGAGCGTGACTTAATAATTGTGGTCGATACAGAACCTGCTTTTAGCAGTGCCTTGCGCAATTCTTTAAGACCCAAAGGATTTGTTTGGGTATTGATAGGCAAAGATGGGAAGGTAAAACTGCGCAAGCCCTTTGCATGGGACATGCGAGAACTTGGTCGTGTTATTGACAAAATGCCTATGCGACAGCAGCAATTAAACAACAAATAGCTTAATCCCATACCACTGAATAGATGCGCAGATTGCGAATTAAAGTGTTCATTTTTAACCATTAAATCACTCAAATTCCATGATAATGTCATCAACGGCGAGGCTTTCACCAGCCAAAGCATTTACTCTTGTCACAACAGAACTCTTTTCTGCACGCAGAATATTTTCCATTTTCATGGCTTCTACCGTACAGAGCGCCTGCCCCTCATGGACTTTATCACCTACACGGACAGCAACATTTACAATTAGACCGGGCATTGGGCACAACAGAAGTTTTGACGTATCCGGCGCAACTTTCTCAGGCATGAGCCGGGTCAATTCAGCCTGACGTGGACTGCAAACAGTAACCCGGAAGTCGGCTCCACGGAAGCGAATACGAAAACCACTTGGACGTTTCTCAACTTTAAGCGCAATATCTTCACCGTCTAAATTTATTAAAGCCAAGGACTTGCCCGGGGTCCATTCACTCGACACTCGGTGGGTTGTACCATCAAAATGAATTGTTGAACCGTTTGGATCCGCAGCAATCTTTACAGGA
The DNA here is from genome assembly GCA_028822275.1 of Planktomarina sp. Lineage (GTDB taxonomy): Bacteria > Pseudomonadota > Alphaproteobacteria > Rhodobacterales > Rhodobacteraceae > Planktomarina. The sequence goes on from JAPKEA010000012.1 coordinate 17,209, forward strand.
AAATGATATCCCTGAAGTGAAACAACCCAATCATCACGAACGCGGCGTTCGTGATTGTCCATTCTGCCCGATACGCGCGTGCGTCGGATTTCACTTACCCGGTACATCGCGGCCGTACAGGCCGCAATTTGGCGCAGTATATCTTCAGATAGCTCAACGCCCTCAAAACCTTCAGGGTATTCTTCTTCTATAAAGGCTGTTGTAATTTTACCTGCACAAAATTTTGGGTGATCCATAACAGCCGAAAGAAATGGAATATTATGACCGATACCTTCGACTTCGAAACTGTCCAAGGCATCACGCATTTTTGCGATGGCAGTTTCACGTGTCGGAGCCCAAGTACATAATTTTGCAATCATTGGATCATAAAAAATACTGATTTCATCGCCTTCATAGACGCCAGTATCATTGCGGACGGCACCAAAATCATTACTCACTTCTTGTGCTGGTCGGTATTTAGTCAACCGACCAATTGAAGGGAGGAAGCCACGATATGGATCTTCCGCATATAGACGGCTCTCGATTGCCCATCCATTAATTTTGATGTCCCCCTGCTGTAGGCTGAGAGCCTCACCATTGGCAACGCGGATCATCTGCTCAACCAGATCCACACCTGTAATCAACTCGGTTACAGGATGTTCAACTTGCAAACGAGTATTCATCTCCAAGAAAAAAAAGTTATGATCTCCGTCAACGATGAACTCAACGGTACCAGCACTTTTATAGCCTACAGCACTTGCTAAAGCGCAAGACTGCTCACCCATCATTTTGCGAATTCCAGGGGTCAAGAAAGGGCTAGGAGCCTCTTCGATAACCTTTTGGTTACGTCGCTGAATTGAGCACTCACGTTCATTAAGATAGATACAATTTCCGTGACTATCTGCTAGCACCTGGATTTCAATATGCCGAGGTTGAGTGATGAATTTTTCAATAAAAATGCGATCGTCGCCAAAGCTACTAGCAGCTTCGTTCTTTGAGGACTGAAACCCCTCACGGGCCCCATCATCATTCCACGCAATCCGCATTCCCTTTCCACCACCACCAGCACTGGCTTTGATCATAACCGGATAACCAATTTCGTTTGATATTTTTACAGCTTCTGTGGCGTCCGTGATCAGGCCCATGTAGCCAGGGACTGTAGTTACACCAGCTTCCTGGGCGATCTTTTTAGACGTTATCTTATCACCCATGCTTTCAATTGCAAAAGCAGAAGGCCCAATGAAAGCCACACCTTCAGCTTCTAATGCTTCAGCAAAAAGACGATTTTCTGACAAAAACCCATATCCCGGGTGTACTGCCTGGGAACCTGTTTTGCGTACAGCATCCATCACTTTTTCAATTACAATGTAAGACTGGTTTGCAGGTGATGGGCCAATATGAACTGCCTCATCAGCCATTTTAACATGTAAGGCTTGCACATCAGCATCCGAATAAATTGCCACTGTCTTAATGCCCATAGACTGTGCAGATTTGATAATACGGCAGGCAATTTCACCTCGATTTGCAATTAGAATTTTATTAAACATTTATGAATCCTTCAAGTCGCAGACGGCCAAGGCCCGAACTGTTTCAAAAAAAGAACCGGCACTGGCAGCAGCCAGAACCGGTTAAGGAAAGAAAGAAAAGATAAGCAAATGCAAAGAAGATTACAAAATGAATTATCTTGAAATTAGTATGGTGCCCAGGCACTTCACTGCCAAGGGGTGCCAATAACATATTGCGCACTTCGGCACAAAATCGCGCAATTGCTCCCTGAAGGTTCAGCAAAATCATGCCGACCACCCCGATACGAAGATCTGTGGGAAAGAGGCCTGTGCCTTAGCCAGGTTTACTTTCAGCAAGGATTCGTAGGACACTGAATTAAAATCCTCCTCCGCCGCCTCAATTTCACGTCCAAAGAACCAGGAGATCCGACCACTATCAAGATTGCCCCGTTGAAAGGGCTCATCACCAAAATATTCTATAAGATTATAAAGAAACGCTTCATCTGCCCTCCGATCTGGAGGACGACGATCTGCATAGCGCTCACGGCGAATTATTGGTGAAGCACCTTTTTTATTTGCCCGCCGAATAGTAAACTGAAAATCTGTTCCAGCAAGCCTACTTGCAAATCCACGATGCTTTTCCAATGTTAACATCCTTCCGGTTGAAGGGTTTTTTGATTATAATGGAATATTATCATGTTTTTTCCATGGATTTTTAAGAGATTTTCCACGTAAACTTGCAAATGCCCGGCAGACACGGCGACGGGTTGAGCCAGGGATAATAACCTCATCGATAAAGCCCCTCTCAGCCGCTACGAATGGATTGGCGAAGCGCTCTTCATAGTCGCTGGTATGTTGCGCAATTTTTTTGGCATCATTGAGATCAGATCGGTGAATAATTTCTGTCGCACCTTTTGCACCCATTACAGCAATTTCAGCCGTTGGCCATGCATAGTTAAAATCTCCGCGCAAATGCTTGGAGGCCATCACATCATAGGCCCCACCATAAGCTTTACGCGTGATTACCGTTACTTTTGGAACGGTCGCTTCGCCGTAAGCAAACAACAATTTAGCACCGTGTTTAATCACACCACCATATTCTTGACTTGTGCCCGGTAAAAAGCCAGGAACATCCACTAGGGTTAAAATTGGAATTTCAAAAGCATCACAGAACCGTACAAAACGCGCTGCTTTACGGCTGGCATCAATATCCAAACAACCAGCCAGAACTATTGGTTGGTTGGCAACAACACCAATAGTCGTACCTTCCATCCGTACAAAACCAGTCAGAATATTTTTTGCAAAATCTTCCTGAGTTTCATAAAAATCACCCTCATCTGCGATCTTCGTAATCAGCTCCTTCATATCGTAAGGTTGGTTTGGGTTTGCTGGGATCAAAGTATCTAAACTGGCTTCAATGCGGGATGGCTCGTCAAAGAAAGGGCGCACTGGCGGCTTCTCTCGGTTACTTAGAGGTAGAAAGTCAAACAAGCGGCGCACCTCAGTCAAGGCTTCGACATCATTTTCAAAAGCGCCATCTGCAACAGATGACTTTTTCGTATGCGTGATGGCACCACCTAACTCTTCAGCAGTCACGATTTCATTGGTAACAGTTTTTACCACATCAGGCCCTGTTACAAACATATAGCTACTGTCTTTGACCATAAAAATGAAGTCAGTTATCGCGGGAGAGTAAACAGCGCCGCCAGCACACGGACCCATGATCACACTAATTTGCGGAACCACACCGGAAGCCATAATATTGCGTTGAAACACTTCAGCATAACCGGCCAGTGACGCAACACCTTCTTGAATTCGCGCACCACCCGAGTCGCTGAGACCGATAACAGGCGCGCCGTTCTGCATGGCCATATCCATAATTTTGCAGATTTTTTCTGCGTGGGTTTCTGAAAGTGAGCCACCAAACACAGTGAAATCCTGACTATAGAGATAAACCATCCGACCGTTGATTGTACCCCAACCGGTAATTACCCCATCTCCTGAGTATTTTTGATCAGCCATTCCAAAGTCAACACAGCGGTGTGCCTTAAACATATCAAATTCTTCAAAGCTTCCTTCATCAAGTAATAAATCAACACGCTCACGCGCAGTCAGCTTGCCCTTGGCGTGCTGTGCATCTATCCTCCCCTGACCACCACCCAAGCGTGCTACATGACGCCGCGCTTCCAACTCAGTCAATATATTGTTCATAGCGGTTCCTCTTTGCTCGTGTTTAGGTGCTAAACTCACCAAAGCGAAGTAAAATTTCGCAAATTTACAACTTATTTGCACTAACATTTTGTTAATTTGAATAATTGCAAACTATCTGGACATTTCTGTAAACGGGCAGTAGCGATTCAGGATGATAAACAGTTTAGCTATTAAATTTTTAGATAGATCGACTCCCCCAAGCATATTCACAATAATCTGCCTCTCAGCGGTCGGCGCCTTGGCAATGAACATGCATTTGCCATCACTGCCCGCGATGGCCAATACATTCAACGTAAGCTACTCAGCTGCCACCCTTACAGTTACGCTCTTTTTGGCAATGAATGCGGTATTTCAATTTATCGTCGGACCTCTGTCTGATCGCTTTGGACGACGCCCAATAGTTTTAATCTGTATGGCGATTTTCTGTGTAAGCTCTGTTGGTTGCATATTTTCCACAAAATTCGAAATATTTTTATTTTGCAGACTAATCCAAGCAATTGTTGTCGCTGGATTGGTTTTATCGCGGGCCGCGATTAGAGATGTTTACAACCAAGATCAAGCAGCATCTGTACTTGGGTATGCAACTATGGGTATGGCTATTCTCCCTTTAATCGGTCCAGCCGTGGGCGGCAACTTAGAGGTTTATTTTGGGTGGGTAGCTAGCTTCTGGGTGCTTCTAGGCGTTGGTATTTTCGTATTTACATTAGCCTACCTTGATATGGGCGAAACAAACAAACAAAAATCATCCTCAATGGCTATGCAGTTTCGTGCTTATCCTGAATTATTGCGCTCTCGTCGATTTTGGGGCTACTGCATCACGGCTACATTTAGCGCAGGCGCTTATTTTGCCTATCTCGGCGGGGCGGCATTCGCAGGACGCGAAATTTTCAATCTTAGCCCAGGAATACTGGGCTTCTACCTTGGGGCCCCTGCAGTTGGTTATATCGCAGGCAACGGGCTGTCAGGACGATTTTCCGTAGGTCTAGGCATCAACAGAATGATCTTAACAGGAACCATAATCACTGCAGTGGGTATGACGTTCTGTATCTTACTTTTCTTATTTACAATCCCCATTCCCTTGTCTTTTTTTGGTTGTGTTTGCTTCATGGGCCTTGGAAATGGAATGGTATTGCCAAATGCAACCGCTGGAATGATGTCGGTGCGACCACATTTAGCAGGATCAGCATCTGGTATTGGGGGGACGATTAACACAGCCGGAGGGGCGACGATAGCCACAGCAACTGGCGTAATCCTAACGCCAAGCACTGGTATTTTACCCCTTCTATTGATCATGTTCGCGTGCACAATCATGTCGATTATTTCGATTTTATATGTTGTCCGTCGCGCCAAAGAAATTGATTTCGCAGGCTAGCAAAGTTGAGTTTGCAAAATTATCGTGTTAGCCGAACCCCTGGGCAAACACAAACTATACGCAGGCACCAAGTTACGAGAATTAAGGCGCAAGGTTGATCTAACGCAGCGTGAGTTTGCGCAGCGGCTGGAAGTATCTTTGCCATATCTAAATCAGATGGAAAATAATAACCGGCCTATATCCGCTTCAGTAACTCTCGCTTTAGCAGATGTTTTTGGATTTGATGTCACCAGACTAGCAACCGGGGATAGCGCTCGATTAATCAGCGATATGCATGAAGTCTGAGTTGATCCAATTTTTGGTGATGACGCCCCACCTTTAGCTGATCTCAGAATGACCGCAAATAACGCCCCAGGGCTAGCGCGAGCCTTTTTGCAATTACACCGAGTTTACCGAGAAACTCATGAAAGGCTCGCTTCACTTGACCAAGCACTAGGGCGTGAGGGTAGCCGTACGCAATCAAGTCCATGGGAAGAAGTTTGTGATTTTTTTTCATTACTGTGACAACTACATTGATGCTGTGGACCACGCCGCTGAGCAATTTAGCAAAGGATCCGAGGGGAGGATGTTTGATCACTCAATTGAAGCCCTCAAGACTATAGGAGTTACCGTGGAGCGAAAGGCTGCGTCAGCGCTACGTATTTATGGCCCACAGAAAAAAATTCTAACGCTGTCCACCCAAGTGACAGAGTCGACAGCGACGTTTCAAATCCTAATTAAACTAGCGTTACTCACCCAAAATGATCTTTTGGAAGCTAAGCTTGACTTAGCCCGCTTCCACACGCCCGCTGCACGGGATATTGCTAAATTGGGACTAGCAAATTATTTTGCTGGCGCCGCCCTTATACCCTACACAAAGTTCCTACTGAGCGCGCACAGAAATAGGTACAGCCTTGAGGTTCTTGCGGATGAACTTGGTGCAAGTTTTGAGCAGGTTTGCAACCGCCTTTCAATCCTCCAACGCCCAGATCAAAGAGGAGTTCCATTTTTTTCGTCCGCGTGGACCAAGCTGGAATGATCACCAAAAGGCACTCTGCCACCACCCTACAATTCGCTCGCTTCGGTGGGGCTTGTCCACTTTGGAATGTGCACCGCACCTTTGAAAAACCCAGTCGCTTCCTGCGCCAGTTAGCAGAAACACCAGATGGAAAGCGTTTTTCTGCCTCGCACGCGACGTTACTAAATCAGGAGATGCGTGGGGAGCTCCAGTGCGCAGGTATGCGATTGGTTTAGGTTGTGAAATGCGTCACGCCAGTTCTTTGGTTTACACAGATGATCTGGACGCCAGCGCCGATGGCACCTGCGAGCCCATTGGTATTTCCTGCCGTATCTGCGAGCAGCGTAATTGCCATCAACGCTCAGTGCCATCCTTAGAACGCGACCTACAGGTCAATCCCAACAAGCGTAGCATTCTTCCTTATCAAATTAATTAGGTTTAAGAATAACCAATATTTTGGCGTTCTACATATACTTTGGCAGGGGTTGACAAAATCGCCAAGCGTTAATCACGAATGAGCTTTGTCAAATTTTCGTTTAAGTTGTGATTCACGTATGGTGATATACAAAACGGCGGCGATAATCGTTATACCACCCACGATCACAAAAATATCAATCCGTTCACCAAATAGAAAATACCCTATCGCGACGGCCCATATAAGCTGCAAAAACCCTATAGGTTGGGTCACAGTCAAGGGTGCCGCTCGGAATGCAAAAGTCATTGAATAATGTCCTGCAACAGCAAAAATTGCCACCATCATGAGCATAAGAACCTCAAAGCTGTTAGGCTCAATCCAAACTGGAACAGTCAAGGGAATTAGCCCGATTGTGACCCCGATAGATAGCAATGCGACAACCATGTTAGCACTAACTAGATCCGTTAACCTCTTTGCCATAAGGTAGCTAACGCCAAAACATAGGGTTGCTCCAAGCATTGCCCAATGTCCATTGGAAATCTCACGAAACCCAGGTCGCAAGATTACCAGCACACCGATCACTGCCAACATGATCGCAAGCCCTCGCCGCAGCGCAAGCTTTTCACCTAGGATCAAAACCGCTCCAATAGTAACAAAAATTGGTGTCAAATACCCCATCGCAGAAACTTCCGCGACTGGGATTCGTGCCATTGCGTAAAACCAAAGGGTCACAGCAAATGTGTGCAAGAATGCTCGCCCTGCCCCTAGCTTAATTACTGTCCACGACAAGCCTTCCAGTAACAGTCCACGCGCGACAGGAACCAAAAAAATCAACCCTAACGCATAGCGTAAAAAAGCACTTTCAGGTGCCGGTAGTCTTGTACCAACAAGTTTGACACCCACATAAACTCCGACAAAGCATAGACCAGATAGACCCATCCATAACGCACCTGTCATGTGTTTTTGACCTAGCTGTCGTTGCTTGGTATTTGCTTTCATGGCGTGCCCTAAATTGATAATACAAAATTTTAAATTTTCCCATCTCTCAAGAGATGGCAGGCACAGTACAGATGTGGAAAACCGCAAAGAAATTTAGGTTATCACATGATCTAATACAAATGAAGGGCCTCACCACCATATCAAGGCAATCGAATTAAGACTTTCGCCAACGACAAAAAATATACCTTCTTCTCTGTTGAACCTTTAACTTAGGGGGACTAGGTTTCAATTTTCCAGTTATAACCAACAGATAAAATCAATGGTTAAATAAAATTTCTAAAAAAATACTTTAAGTAGTGGAGTGAGGTTAAAATTACGCAAACTGAAATTCACGACTTCAATTGATAGTTAAAATTTTAGTGGGTCCAAACACCGCGACGAAATGTGGAGAAATTGTCACCATATCCACCAGGGCGAACATTAACAAAGCGCTTTTGTGGATCTTGAACAGACGCTGCAATATCATTAGCCGATGCATATGCGACGGCTTCTTCTTTGGTTGCAAATTTTAAACGGACTTGGGTTTGTGTATCATCACTGGAAATCCACCCCATTAAAGGGTCGATGTCGCGTGACTCAGTAGGCGGGAACTCTAAGACCCATGACTTCGTCGATGCGCTGCCAGATGACATAGCAGTTTTTGATGGCTGATAGATTTTTGCAAACATGAGGCTCTTCATCATTCTTCTGTAATCTCATTTGCAAAATACACAAGATGCCAAAGGATATTTAGACAAAGACACCTTTTAAAAAGTTCAATACCACCTCATACTTTGAGCTGATATTGTATCCAGCTC
>JAPKEA010000215.1 GCA_028822275.1 Planktomarina sp.
TGGACAAGAACTGGCGCAAAGATTGGAGACTCTGAAACGATGATAGTATTCCTTCGGGGGTTACTGCGGCTTCTCTTGAACGGTCGAGTAGAGACACCTTGAAGGGCTACCCCCTTAAACCAGGGCCGTGGTCCTTGGACCATGGGCCTATAATACTAGTCTGGTAAATTCATTAGGGAATAATTTTATTCGGGTTTTGCCCGATGTGGAGGACCGAAGTACGGCCTTTTCGTTGCTCTACCCAATACCCCTCGCACTTTTGATCAATCTTCTTAAGCACCCGGGTGCGTTGGTCCGGACTATGGATTCCTGCGCAATCCCAAACTTTAAGCGAGAGTTCGTATTCTGTTTTGGCGGGGTTAGCCATATTCATAAACCCCCGGGCGACCAAGATCAGCCGCGATGTTGGATCTGGGACGTTCTGTCTGACCCAACCGAATTTTATCGGCCCTTTTAAAAATAGTGCGTCACGCTTAGCCCGTTGGGCCAGTCTGGGATCGTCCATGATAGTACCCCATATTTATTATTAAGGAGAATAATAAGGATAAAGACCCGGTTCCGTGGAAAGCCCGTAGGTGTTCCGCGGAAACCGCGGTGGTTATCCTCTCACTTTGGCCAAAAGATTCATGATTTTGTCCCACATATCTTGACCGTTTTCATCTTTGAAACGATCTGGAAACCGGACTATTTCGGCATCAATACGGCAGACTTTCCCGTCGCCTAGAACAGCCTCACTTGCCTCAGCCATGCACTCTTTGAGGTTTACAATTTCAGCATCAATTTGCTCGAATGGCGCCTCGATCAACAGGGCGTCATGAATTGGAGCACACAACTTGATCCCGCGTTCAACAGCCAGAATACAGGCGATCCGCATCATCTCTGCTCCATGTGCCTGCATCGGCCAATTTAAAAATGTGTTAGCCTTTACCGCGCCAGCTTCCACTTGGATGGGCCAACCAAAGCAGGTCTCTAATTTGAGGCCAAGTAATCCTGCATCTTTGTTGTTTTCTGCCCACTTCCAAAATTTGCCATAGGTTTCATGATGCTTTTGCAGCAAGGCTTTTGCTTCTAGCTCATGTATCTGGGCGGCTTGCGCGACGCCATATGCGGACATGCCATAATTCGTACCCAGAACTACAGATTTGCAGCGATTGCGAACATCTTTGTGGGTTTCCTTTGTAGCCCCTGGGGGTGCCAAGCCAGCTTGTATGGCAAATGCGATGTACGGATCGCCGCTGGCGTAAGCCTGCCATAACAATCCATCGCCAGACAAAGCTGCAGCAATAGCAATTTCTTGAGAGGACCAGTCGCAATACGCAAGAGCAGACCCAATCTTTGGCTTGATCAGACCACGAACCCACTTTGCTGGGCCAAAGGCAAACTTGTTTGTACTTGGCTGGTTCCGGCCGGTCTTTGCCGAAAATGGTGAAAGCATCGTACGATTTCGACTGTCTGATCCAACAGCCAGTTTATTCAATTTAAATCCGTGTAGTGTTTTACGAAGTTCAGAAAGGGGCCGGACACTTGGATTTCGTTTACTCATTGAGCTGAACGTATCCTTATCCAACGCTAATCGGCCGCTTAGGAGCCGCGGCCATGCTATCCCTTCGCGCGCAAGGTACTCTTCAAACAGTGCTTCCCTGAAACTCCCATTGGTATAGGTTCCGAATGTAACATTTATCGAGTCTATAAGCTCAGTTTTAATTTGGTCCCAATTAGCATTTAAATCCTCCAGCAAGCCTTTATCGATAGGTATACCAGTATACTGCATCATGCCGACTGCCTTCATGTAACGACCACGAAGTTGAGCTTGGTTTAGGCGGAGTTCCGTCCAAGGTTGCGAAGAAATCATCGCATCGAGCAGCGGAGCAAGAGCCACCACATCTTCTGTGCAGTAGTCAAGAATTGCTTGTTCTTGATCCTCTGACCATGGCCCACCTGTAAGTATCAGTGCCCGCATCGCATCTTTTTGCTCTGGGATCAGATGGCCTAACTGATAATACGCCAGAGCATTTATCAAACCTTTGCGACCAACGTCTGGGTTGCCATTCGTTGCACACCTAAATTCTGTAAAGAGATCAATTACAGTAACATTGGTCGACCACTTCAACGCCAACATGCTTTGAATTTCAGCGGAAGCAAAGAAAGTCAGAAGCAGAGTATCCCCCCCCGTTTTAAACGGGGGGCTTTTCATTTCTAGAAGTTCATCGCGCCAGTAACGCGAGATATCGCCTGTGCGCAAATCTTGGATAACCAGGCAGACGACTTGAGGGTTTTCACCATCGTCACCATAGAATTCGAAGTCGCCCGAATAGATCTGTTTGAAGGGGAATGTGGAGACCTGATTGTACATCATTCAATCCCCCACAGTTTCCGCAACGCAGGATGTTCGCGATCCTCGATGATATGCGTGCTCCCAAAGGCGATTTCCAATATTTCTTGGAATGACAAGTCTGGCCATGCTGGTTCAGGAATTTCACCCTGTGCAACAATAGCCTCGTAGCTTTGCGTTGCCTGGTTAGAGGACATCCTAACCCAACTTTTTTCTGCTATTTCAGCAATCTGGCGCTGGCTCTGATTCCAAGTATTGTGGTTTCCATCCTCCGGTATTGGTGGCACAGGCCATAATAACACGTTCGTCTGACGATCAATTGCCAACCGCAAATCAACAATTTTGATATCTTGTGCTACAGCGCTTGCGAGATGGGGCGCTACCAAAAATGGTTTATCGTCGTCCTCTAATCGCAGAATTACACACTCGAACCTGCAATCAGAATCGGGGTTTACCCTAACAAATTTCTGTTTGCTCGGTTTATCAACCGGAACATGCATCAACACCTTTTGCGCAACAGGGAGGCCCGCGCCACGAGTGGAAATACGGAATTTTGAAAAGTCCTTTCCCCCCTTTTTTTTATCACCGTTACTCATGACTGATCCTCCATACGTTCAGTTATCCATGAGTCGATCTTAGTTTCTTGCCATCCGGCAGCGCGGCCGCCGGGGGTTAGCTTATAGGGTTTTGGGAATTTGCCTTGGGCAATTAAGCCGTATATCGTAGAGGGTTGAAATCCTACCTTTGATGGCAGGTCTTTCATTCGCAAAGTGCGAGTGGGTCTAGTACTTTCCATAGCTGAACAGTTCCTTTTATATTTGTTCAGCTTTGGTGTAGGAAATATGGGAAATGCGGTGCTTAACTCTGCATTTTTTTTATTTGATCTTGCCACCATCGTGCGGATCTGGGTTTGTCACCAGTAGTGTTTTCGATTAGGTCTTCGCAGCCCCGATCAAGTGCGTTTCGAGACGCAAATGATGTGCCATCTGCTAGTCGTTTGGTTACCCAGACACAAAAACTCTTTCGAGTGATGGTTCTGTGTATAGGGTGCTGCTCTTCAAACAACACCGCAAGTTGAGGTAGCAAAGCTACTGCTTGATCAGAAATGTTATCAGTTAGACTCCCGTTCTTTGTCCCTCGGGCCATTTTTATCGATAGTTCGTTACTGACAAGCAACTTTTGGGCTTGGCCCAGCGGCAAGAGATCTGCAACGCCGCCTGTTTCACCAATACAACGGGCATGCGCTGCGAGTGCCAAAAGCCAGCTGTTTGATGATGCGACTTTGCCAGTTTTTTTGTTTAACAACACCAAATGGCTTTTGTTTTTGTTGTTTGAGCTAGCCAATAAACTTACCCCAATTAGCCATAAGTTCTCTGCGTCTCTCCAACTGATCTCCACGCCTGTACGCAGCTTCAGCTTTATTCTTGATAGTGTGGGCCAGTGCCAACTCAACAGTCTCGTTTGAGAACTGATGGGCTTCCTCTGCGGCCCAGTCTCGGAAGGTACTTCGAAAGCCATGCGGTGTGTATGGCCCCACATCCATCTTTCTCAGTAAGGCAAGCATTGCCCCATCACTTAGACCAGTCCCGGTCTTCCAGCCAGAGAATACAAACTCGTCAGGGTTTCTATTAGACTTCATGCTGTTTAGGATTTGTATTGCTCGATCGCAGAGTGGCACTCTGTGTTCCTTGCCTGCTTTCATACGATCTGCTGGAATGGTCCATACACTGGTAGAGAGATCAATCTCCTGCCATCTTGCACCACGGACCTCGCCTGTTCGCGCTGCAGTTAATACCATAAACTCCAGCGCTAAAGCTGAGCTTCCCTTGCGATCTCGCAACTTTGTAATGAAAGAACCAATTTGTTTGTATGGAACGGCGGCATGATGTTTGACCCGCTTAATCTTCGCCGTCTTTGCCAGTAGTTTATCCAAATGCCCACGTAACCGGGCAGGGTTCTCACCATCGACATACCTCCGCGCGCGCGCCCAATCCCATACTGTTTCGATACGCTGGCGTACGCGGCTAGCTGTCTCAGCCTTAGATATCCATATTGGTTCAATAGCCTTTAGTACGAGATCAGTATCTAAATCGGAAACGGATAGGGTGCCGAAGACTGGGTATGCATAAGCATTGAGAGTGTTTGACCATTGCTGTGCATGTTTGGCATTTTTCCATTCAGGCTTTTTACTGGCAATGCACTGTTCTGCGGCTTCCTGAAAGGTTATCGAGCGTGCTTGCTCCAACTGCCTTACTCTCTTAACCCGTCCTCGTTCCTCTAGTGGATCTAACCCGCTGAGGACTTGCCGCCGGCATTCAACGGCAATATCGCGTGCGGCTGCTAATGGGACAAGATTAAGCGATCCTAGACCCATCTCGCGCTGCTTGGCAGTGACTGGTGATTTATAGCGGAATAGCCACGACTTCGTACCGCTTCCAGCTACCTGTAGATACAGTCCGCGATCGCAGCGGTGATAACCTATTTCAGTTGCGGTCTCCACACTTCGTGCTGATTTCAAAAATGCCATGATGATCTATCTCTACCCACAACGCTACCCACAACAAAGTAGCAGATTAAAGCAGGTCTGAATAGGTCTGATAATGTATTTAGTGTGCAAAATATACTATTTTATCCAATTAAATAAGACTTTATCGTACTTTTACAGATAATGGTACGGGGGATGTTCCTCCGCCACTGCCCTTTTTAAATCAATGGGTTAGGTCTAATGTTAGCTTATGCCCATCTACCTACCCATCAAAGATAAATGTGGTTACTGAGATTTAATCTTAAGGT
>JAPKEA010000643.1 GCA_028822275.1 Planktomarina sp.
CAACGCCAAGGTTCATAGCAATTTCGATAGTTTCGTCGAATTTTGCCTTCGAGTTGCTTTTAAGGAGTGCTACGGCTTCTTCAACAGAAACCAAAGATTTTCCAGCAAAAGCTTCGCGCGCAGCTGTGGTGCGTTTTCCATATTTAGCCATTTTACTTCACCTCTATGCCCATAGACCGAGCAGAGCCCAGGATGATTTGCATTGCGCCTTCGATATCGTTGGCATTTAGGTCCTTCATTTTGGCTTCGGCGATTTCTTTCACCTGACCCACTGTGACTGTCGCCACAACTTCCCGACCTGGATTTTCCGCACCGCGTGGGCGGTTACGTTTTCCAACCGGCTTCAAGCCGGCAGCCTTTTTAAGGTAGTAAGACGCCGGCGGTGTCTTAACTTCCATAGAGAAAGACTTGTCCTGGTAATATGTAATAACCGTCGGGCACGGAGCACCTTGCTCCATGTCAGCTGTCTTGGCGTTAAAAGCCTTACAAAATTCCATTATATTAATTCCGCGTTGACCCAATGCTGGACCTACTGGCGGTGAGGGGTTTGCTGCACCTGCAGGGATTTGCAGTTTCATCTTACCAGCGATTTTTTTAGCCATAGTGGCTGCTCCTTTTCAAACACCCATGATCGCGATCAGTGGGCTATGTTGATGTGGTACGGATCATCACGCGTGACAACTGCCTCCCACATGCCCTTACAGGCCATTTGCGCGTTATGCGCCAAACTCTCAGCTTTGCTTAGATACCTGAGTGAATTCCAGTTCGACCGGTGTAGCTCGACCAAATATCGACACGGTCACTTTTAAACGTTGGTTTTCTTCATCAACCTCTTCAACATTGCCGTCAAAGCCCTCAAAGTGACCACCGTTAATTCTAACCTGTTCACCCATTTCGAAGTGAATCAGTGTCCGTGGAGCATCTTCGCCCTCTTGAACACGATTCAAGATCTGATTTACTTCAGCATCTCGCATGGGCATTGGCCGCCCTTGTGGACCCAAAAATCCGGTTACACGATTAATAGATGTAATGAGGTGATAGCCTTCATCGGACAGCTCCATACGAACCAAAACATAGCCCGGCATGAAACGGCGCTCTGTGATTACCTTCTTACCACGCCTCACTTCAGTCACTTCTTCTGTTGGTACCAGCACCTCTTCGATCTGGTCTTCCATGTTCGAATCAATAACTGATTGGCGAATGGTCTCTGCTATCTTTTTTTCGTAGTTCGATAGAACACTTACGGAATACCATCTCTTTGCCATTTTATGGCCCTTCACCTTGCTCGGGGATACCCCGAATATTCAATATTTAGCGCGGATTGCGCCAAATCAAAACTGGCATGAGACAGAATCGTCACCCGCCTTTTATGTTAGTGTTCGCACTACCCGCCATAAGTCTTATTTTCAAGAGCCTCCGTAAAGCTTGTCTAGAACATGCCCAAAATAGAGCGCAGGCCCAAACGGATAACTGCGTCGATTCCCGAAAAGAAAATTGCCCCGATGATTGCAAAGGCCAAAACCATCGCAG
>JAPKEA010000644.1 GCA_028822275.1 Planktomarina sp.
AGTTTCGGGTTAGATGACCGTTATCTGATCCTTAAAGGGTCAATGTGCTATAGAGTATTACAGGAACCTGACCCTTTAGTGGCCTCATTAACCCGAAGATTTTGTGTAATGCCCCAATTTTTTTCTGACAGATTCTAAATCTTTTGGGGTATCGACTGCGATGGAACTTCCAGACAGTTCAATCATTTTAACTCTCCAACCCATCTCTAAAAAACGAAGTATCTCTATATCTTCAATCTCCTCTACAGACGATTTTTGCGGGTTTGCTGTTAAAAATTGAAGAGCTTTTAAAGGAAAGCTGTAAACGCAAATTTGTTTTTTTGCTTCGACAAATTCATTTGATTTATTGCCAGGGATCGGAGACCTACTCATGTACATCAAATCTCCATTCTCTTTGATCACAACTTTGGGTATTGTTTTAGAAATATACTCTTTTTTCGTCTGGATGGATGCCCATCCATTTATTATCAGATCTGGCTCTTGAACTCCCGCTTCAATCATTTTGCAAATATTGGCGCTGTCCATAATCGGCTCATCGCCCTGCAGATTTACATAGACTTTTGCTTTAAATGTTCTTGAAAACTCAGCAATTCTATCTGTACCAGTTAAGCAATTTTTAGAAGTCATTACGCAATTGGCTTCGCTATGATGGCATACCTCCATGATTTCATTACTATCAGTGGCAATAAAAATATTGTCCTTTGAAGTGACCTCCAGTGCACGTTCATAGGTATGCAAAATCATGGGTTTACCGCATATATCGGCAAGAGGTTTTCGTCCCAGTCGTCCTGAATTTAAACGAGCAGGAATTACAACTAAAAAATCTTTCATGTGCTTTGGCCTCCAATAGTTTGATCAACTTTATTTGAGTCAAGTTTCACATCTATGCAGTCAAACTCTATCTGCAGCTTTTCAAGCGGTACGCTCCAGTCCGATATATTTTCTTGTCTCAATAACCTAAGCGACGAATGCCAATAACTGTCTTCTCTTTCCACGCCCCACCTCCAGTCTGCGCAAAAAGGTAATAGAACAGTTGTTTTCTTGCCTAATGCTCCAGCGATATGAACAGTCAGATTATCGGTGGAAACAATATGGTCACATGCCTCAACCAAAGCGGCTAGCCCATCAAGATCATTGAAATTATCAACTTCGGAAACATTATGAATATCGATGCCGTAATCAGCTTTCAACTTCTTGCATTCATTATCTGTATCTCCGTACTGAAGGCTAACAAGTTTCACGCCCTTGATATTTAAAACTCGAGCAACTTCAACTAAGTCAATAGATTTGTTTGTAAGCACATTATTCTTCTTGCTTCCGCCACGCCAAGTTAACCCAACAATGTAATTACAACCGTCTGCTCTGAGATTTTCTCTTAGCGCTGCGGAATAATCTTTGTCTGCCTTCAAATAGGTTCCAGATGTCTGTTTGAAACTTTCTATATTAGGTCGGAAATGCGAAGGTAGGGACCCAAGGGGAATGTGAGTGTCGTAAGCCTCTTCGGGAACCGTTGCATTGTTTGGGTAGTA
>JAPKEA010000645.1 GCA_028822275.1 Planktomarina sp.
TAATAATTTTCCAAATGCGAATACACAAGTAGCTGATAACTCGAAGGCGCAAGTCAACGTTGATACGAGTGTATCAGATTTGCCAAGAAAGGAGATTGTAAACAAACTTGACGGTATGGATCTTACAATCAAAGATCAGGTTATAAAACTCGCTGACGGTCATCCAGTAGACCGGTCACTGGTTAATGAAATAAAGTCAAAGGTTGAGCAGGGCCGATATCCTATAGATCTGGATCTCGTAACTGCAAAAATGTTTGCGAGCTTCCAGGAAGCTAGAGATTAACAAAGTGAATACCGACAATCATCTGTTCGCAAAAGCGCTGGAGCAGATGAAAGAGTTACTAAGAAGCCCTGCTCTCGAGTCCAGGGCTAAAGATCCGTTTGTGACCAAAACAATTATTGAGTTCTACGATTTGATAGACGCATACGCTGAAAACCAATCGCTTGAACCGGGCGACCCAAAACAATCTGAACAGTTAAGATCGATCTTTACTGATTTAGCATCAAAAATTGACGCTATCGAAGACCACGTTAATTCAGGTTTAGACAAACTGAACTTTTTATCTAATATTACACCCAGGAATTAATCACTTTGTTATTGCAGAGAACGTCTCCATTGCCTCCCCTTGATAGGTAATTCTGTCCTGAACTTCGATTAAACCCTCAAGCTCCGCGATCATTTCGCTAACAGTCTCATTGCCAAAAGCTTGAGAAATCAAGAACCAAACATAGGCCATTCTTAAGTCTGGTTGAACAAATAAATTATAATATGTCTTACCCAATCTTTCTGCTGCATCTGTGTCGCCAGCCATCGCCTTCTCTGTCAGTTCAGATACTATTTCTTCAGCGACAACGCCAACAAGCTCGTCTGTCACTGTATCCCGTACATCATCAAACATAAGAACTGCTGGTTCACTGTCGCCAAGCGATGCGCGCCAGGCCCAATATAACGCCCTTTTATAGCTAACGGGACTACCTAGGCCCTTGAAGTACAAAATAGATAGATTGTGTTGAGCATTAGGCTCACCTTGATCTGCAAGAGCTGTAAATAGCTCTACCGCGGTCTGAAAATCTTTCCGTTCAAAGGCATTAATTGCATTGTCAAAAACTTCAGAGTCAGCCTCAACTAAATTAGTTTCTGCATTCGTAGCATTTACACAAATTATTAAAGCGCACACAGACGTTAAAAATATATGTTTCATGTTTCTGCAACCATGACCAATTTCAGCTCCAAGAGCCTGATATCTTTTGATCCATTTTTCTGATATACAACCACTTTAGGTCTCTCTTTATCTTTTTTGATAAACTCTACAGAAATTGATTTAGGAAGGTACACCCCTGCCCGCTCTAAAATTTCTTTAGGTTGATCGTAGAATGCATCCAGGAACCTTCTATCTATCCATGTGCGTGCAAGGGCTTGCCCCAAAATATCAGGTAAAAATTCCTGAATTTGCGCTTCACTTTCCAAGATTATATCCTGCTCATCAAATCTTGTTAAGTTATAGTATGGTAGGTCTATTTTCTTC
>JAPKEA010000646.1 GCA_028822275.1 Planktomarina sp.
TACATCACTGCCAATCGGATGATTTTGGGCGAAGTTTTAAAATACTTGAAGGGAGAACATGTTGTCATTTACCAAAAATAGGGATCAACCGCAAAACCTTCAAGTTTGTCTGACAACACCCCCGGCAAAGCCCATATTAAATTCTGCTGGCGCATAGGCGAAGGGTGGGGCCACCATTGCATTTACGTTTTCCGCAGCTGCTGTTGCGATATCATCGGCACACAGCATATCTGTTCCGATCAAGCCCATTGGCCCATGTTGCTCAATGGATCCGGTTGGGATCAGGATGCCGTCAGTTTTGCGCAAATACGCCTGAACTTCCATCCATGTCGACAAAATCAATTTCACCTTGCACCTTTTGCTACAAACCAAGCCCGCAAAACGAGCCTGTAATAGGCTAACTCCTAGGCAACGGCGGGTGTCGTCTCCACCTAATTAGATAATTTTGCACTGCGTCAGGGGTTATCAAAAAAATTCAAAGTAGGTTTTAATACCTCAATCCAAGTAACGCCTCAAGCTGTCATTGTAAGATAACCATTTCGTGACCTTGCCCTTCGTAAAGGCTCAACTGCTCATATACTCCAGCTTTCATGCTGGATTAATACTCTGAAACCCACAAACAATTTATGCCACAAAGCTATCATAAACAGAAAATGAGCAAAATGGTTACAATACAAAAATATTTGAACACCCTTAGGCTTCAGAAGCGACAGGTTCCGCAACCCGCAGAAAACTTTATAGTCCGATCTACATTCTACTTGACGATAAAGAACCGCTTAATCTGCAATTGAAAAGCAAGAGAAAAAAATCAACCCGCCAGAAATTTATTTAAGATGACTGTTTTTCAGGTAAGAAGGCGGTAACTCCTACTTCCACCTCTATTCGCGGGTCAAAAAAATTACTTACACCTACAAAAGAAAGAGCAGGCTTTGCTATTCCCAAGACTTCAGCGTGCGCCTTGCCGGCGTCAGCCCATTTTCTTGTATCCAACATCATGATATTCGTCTTGATAACATCATCAAGCGATGCCCCTACCTCCGAAAGTGCTTTGCTTATAATTTCAAGAGCTAATTTAGTTTGGGCATACACGTCGCCGTTATGAAGAATAGTTCCATTTTCCGAGCTTGGTGAAGTTAAGCCAATTTCAACTATCGGTCCCACGCGCACTGCCCGCGAATAGCCAGCTATAGTTTCCCATGGTCTTCCACTAGAAATCTTCTTAATCATTATACTCTCTCCATATTTTGCATAGTGTCCAGAAAAATTAAATAACTCTATGACATTACAGTTAAGTAGCGTATGAAAATTAGAATCTAAATACTATTTAAAATTATATTTAAAGGTAATAAGCTTATCCTAGACAAATATGGTGGATTTTATACACTGAAACGTAATAGAGCTTTTGGTCTGGTAAAACACTCGTTCACGCTGCGGCTGTGATGGAATTTAATAGACACCAGACTTTAACGAAAAAAGGGGAAACACGAATGAACATTTTCAATAAGTTTTGCAACCTGCTTGTTGC
>JAPKEA010000647.1 GCA_028822275.1 Planktomarina sp.
ATGAGGATCATGTAGGCGCCGTTGGCCACACATTCTCTCAATTGAACTCACCAATCTATGCGCGCGCATTTACAGCTAATATTGCGCGTCGGAAGCTATCCGAACATGGAGTGGCGGCCAATGCTGTGACTGTAATGGCGGCTTGGCCAGACACTGTTAAATTAGGGCCTTTTAAAGTAGGGTTCCTGCCTATTAGCCATTCAATCCCAGAAAGCTCAGGGCTTGTCATTGATACGCCGGATGGCCGTATTGTTCACACAGGTGATTTCAAGCTCGATAAAACACCTTTGATAGGTGAAGGCTGGGACCCTGTTCTTTGGGGCGAAATTTCTAAGCCGGGTGTAAAAGCCTTGGTTTGTGACAGTACTAATGTTTTCTCAAAGATGGCGGGTCGTTCTGAAGCAACTCTCGGAGATAATATAACCAGCCTCGTGGCAGATGCAAAACAAATGGTTATTGCTACTACTTTTGCTAGTAATCTAGCACGAGTAAAAACCCTCGCAGATGCTGGACATCGTGCCGGCCGTTCAGTGTGTTTGATGGGTCGGGCTATGGGGCGTATGGTTGATGCTGCAAAAGAGAGTGGCGTACTTGATGACTTTCCTTCGACAATCAGTCCAGAAGAAGCTCTGGATGTTCCACGTGGGAATTTGATGCTGTTGGTTACCGGTAGTCAAGGGGAGCGACGTGCCGCTTCTGCCCAATTGGCCAATGGCAAGTATCGTGGCCATGTACTTAAAGACGGTGATCTATTTTTATTTTCATCAAAAGTTATTCCAGGCAACGAGCGTGGCGTGATTAAGATTGTAAACCAATTGTCGGAAATTGGAGTTGATGTTGTGGATGATGAAGATGGTGCATACCACGTTTCAGGTCACGCAAACCGGCCTGATCTCGAAACGATGCACGCTGCAATCCAGCCACAAATCCTAGTACCAATGCATGGTGAGCATCGCCATCTGAGGGAACATGCCAAGCTTGGAAATGCCAAAGGTATTTCCAGCGTTGTTGCAGTAAATGGAATGGTTATTAACCTATCTGGAAACGCTCCAAAGGTTGATGAGTATGTTGAGACGGGCCGTACTTACCTGGATGGGTCTATTAAAATTAGTGCTTTAGACGGCGTTGTGCGAGATCGAATTCGTATGGCGTTAAATGGGCATGTAATGGTAAGTTTAATTTTGGACGATGATGGCCCGTTGGGTGAACCCTGGTGCGAAATAAGAGGTTTGCCGGAAATGGGTGTAAGCCGTGCTGGTCTGGTCGAAGTTATTGAAGAAGACCTTAACCAATTTGTAATGCGAGCAGGCCGAAAGACTATGCGTGACGATAAAAAACTGGAGGACGAGTTACGCCGTATCGTCCGTCACTCTGCGCAAGCTGAAATTGGCCGTAAACCGGAAGTTACAGTCGTTTTAAGCAGAATGGCTTGACTTAGGATTAGTAGGTATAATTTATTTGAACACAATCATTAAACCCTACTAAACAGTAAAAGAACTTCTTTTTATTAATATGGTGAATATTT
>JAPKEA010000648.1 GCA_028822275.1 Planktomarina sp.
AGATTATATCCAACAGTTTCGAATACAAATTTCGCATCATATTCAATACCATCTAAATTCACGTTGAATCTGTTCTCAATAGATTCGCTTTTTTCATCAAATAACGATGAACTCCTGCCCCATGACCTCAGAAGTTTCGCTTTTTCCATCACTTTATCATCATTTATGGCAAGAGCACCGCCATTACCAGCACAATTTATAATATGAGACCCATAGAAGCTAGTTATGGACATATCTGAATAGAACCCTGACGATTTTCCATTTACCGTGGCTCCAAGAGTATCTGCAGAGTCTTCTATAACAGTAAGATTGTACTTATCTGCAATCTCTCTTATTTTTGGCCAATCACATAAATTTCCCATCAAATTTGGTGCTAGTATAGCGACCGTTTTATCTGAAATTAAAGCTTCAATTTGCGAGCAATCCATGTTGTAAGTTAATGGTTCCACATCTGTGAAAACAGGAACTAAGTTATTTTTTATAAGACAACCGATCGAAGTGGAAAAGGTCAATGCTGGAGTTATAACTTCTGATCCAACCGGAAAATCAAAAGCCTCAATGCCAACAAATAAAGCTGAAGATCCAGAGTTGACATATAAACAATGCTTTTTACTGAACAAATTGGCAATTCTGGCCTCAAACTTTCTAGAGTAATTACCCATCTGTGTTGATTCTGATAAACACTTAACTACTGCATCAATCTCTTCTTGCCCATATACAGTTTTTGCGTAAGCAATTTGTTCTAAATCCTTCATTTAAATACCTTTGAAATTTAAATTATATTAAATAGTTTAATTTTTTCTAGACACAGATATTTCACATGTCTTTTATTGAGCCAATCTTTATGCGAGAAAAAATAAGCCCTAAAGCTTGATCTGAATTCCATTTTGGGACACTGCTAATTCTTGTATTAGCCTCGAAGATATCAACCTTAAGAAAGTTGAGTTCGTGAGGTTTTTCCTTGTGCCAACTACCTCTCTGTGGCTCTGGCAATTAGGCTTTTTGTAATTTTATCAAGTACCCAATCCACAGAGTTTGCATCATCTTTCGGCTTGAAATTCCAAGTTTACAAACAAACATGGCATTCATTAAATAGCTTTACAGGCTTTTAGCCATATTAGTAACTCTTTTGGATCATCATGCACAACCAATAGGCTTGAGTGCTGGTGCTTAATAAAATTCTCCACTGTTGTTGATCAAAAGAGCCTAACTCTTCGTCATAATAACCATTAATGTTGAGTAAGCCAATTGGTTTTTGCAGTATCACTGGTCTTATACGTATCCAGTAGCCTATCAGCGAGACGGTCAACCACATATTCAATGTTGCGTATTGCAGTACAAAAGAACATGCCTGCCCTACCAACTCCTTGCACACTCAAGTAGTGTTCTAATGCTTGGGTGAGGGTTTTGACTGTTGAACTGCCGCAGGTGTTCTCGGGTCAACAAATGAGCACATGGTGGCTCAGTATTCCTTAGCCTTAGGCCATTCCAATAGTCTTCCACATCCACAGACAACAACCAAGAC
>JAPKEA010000649.1 GCA_028822275.1 Planktomarina sp.
ACAATTTCCGCAGCAACGATCGCCGCCTGACCAGCGTCAATTTCGATATAAGTTCCGTCTTCCAGATTAGCGAGATCCTTCAAAACAGTTTCAACGACAGCAGCTGTTCCTTCTCGATAATCTGCAAGAAAATCTAACGCGCCATCATTATCAAAACTACCTGTTCCCCAAGCGCCCATTTTATTCAACCAATCCTAAATTCATCGGTAAGGCGCATCCATTTCAAGGTTACGCGCAATCTCTGCTTCCCAACGGTCTCCATTTTCGAGCAACTTATTTTTATCATAATAAAGCTCTTCGCGAGTCTCAGTTGAAAACTCAAAGTTTGGTCCTTCAACTATAGCATCCACAGGACAAGCTTCTTGGCAAAAACCACAATAGATACATTTCGTCATATCAATATCATAGCGTGTTGTTCGGCGTGACCCGTCATCGCGCGGCTCAGCATCAATTACGATTGCCTGAGCAGGACATACGGCTTCACACAATTTACATGCAATGCAACGTTCTTCACCGTTCGGATAACGGCGTAATGCATGCTCACCTCTGAAACGCGGAGATAATGGTCCTTTTTCGTGCGGATAATTTAATGTAGCCTTTGGACTAAAGAAATACTTCATACCCAACCCGAATGCCTTCCAGAAATCCATTAGAAGGAAATATTTGGCGGTACGAGTGTAATCGAATGGTTCATTCATTAGTTATACTCCCAATGTCCAGCGTGCCCAAAAGCCGCCAAGAATTTCAAATTTTGCAAGAAACGATACCAATACAACCCAAATCAACGATAATGGCAAAAAGACTTTCCAGCCGATCCGCATCAGTTGATCATAGCGATAACGTGGTGTGAGTGCCTTCACCATCGCGAACATAAAGAACACCGCACTCATTTTCAGAACCATCCAAAATATACCATCTGGAAGGAAGCCTACGGGTGACAACCAACCTCCAAAAAACAGCAGTGACACAAGTGCGCACATCAGCACAACAGCCATCAGTTCACCGATCATGAACAAAAGGAACGGTGTAGAGGAATATTCAACTTGATAACCTGCTACTAGTTCGGATTCAGCTTCTGGCAGATCAAACGGAGGACGATTTGTTTCAGCCAAAGCGCTAATAAAAAACAAAAACAACATTGGAAAATGTGCTACCCAATACCAATTAAATAACCCACCTTTTTGTGCGCTTACAATATCACCAAAATTCATTGACCCAGTTGATATGATTACGCCAATAATAATCAGACCAATAGATACTTCGTATGAAATCATTTGTGCGGCAGACCGCAAAGAACCAAGAAATGGGTATTTGGAATTGGATGCCCACCCACCCATGATCACGCCATAGACTTCAAGGGAAGAGATTGCAAAAACGTATAGAATCGCAACATTGATGTTTGAAATCACCCAACCATCATTAAATGGGATCACAGCCCATGTTATAACAGCCAAAACAAAAGCAATCATTGGAGCAAGAAAAAAAACAAATTTGTCAGCGCCCGCAGGCACTACAATCT
>JAPKEA010000216.1 GCA_028822275.1 Planktomarina sp.
TCCATAACCTAACCCTTGCCAATTGGGGCGTGCATCGCATATTTGCGCATCAACAGAAAGAGGACAAGATATGCGACCTTCCGGAAGAAAATTAAATCAAATGCGCGATGTTGTGATCGAAACAGGTGTGAACCATCATGCTGAAGGGTCTTGTTTGATCAAAGTTGGAGACACACATGTGCTGTGTACAGCAAGCCTTGAGGAACGGGTTCCTCCTTTTCTCCGGAACTCTGGTCTTGGTTGGGTGACGGCGGAATATGGTATGTTACCCCGGGCAACACACACACGAATGCGCCGCGAAGCAAAAAATGGTCAGTCTGGAAGAACCCAAGAAATTCAACGGCTTATAGGAAGATGTCTGCGGGCTGGTGTTGACCGTGTAGCTTTAGGTGAACGTCAAATTAGCGTTGATTGTGACGTTATACAGGCTGATGGTGGTACACGTTGTGCAGCAATTACTGGCGGCTGGGTTGCGCTAAAACTTGCCGTACAAAAACTAATGCAGGCAGGTGACGTCATAAGCAATCCTCTTTTGGATCCAGTAGCTGCTGTTAGCTGTGGTATTTATGCCGGTCAGCCAGTGTTGGATTTGGACTACCCAGAAGACAGTGAGGCCGGTGTTGATGGAAATTTCGTACTATTGGGGTCA
The DNA here is from genome assembly GCA_028822275.1 of Planktomarina sp. GTDB lineage: Bacteria > Pseudomonadota > Alphaproteobacteria > Rhodobacterales > Rhodobacteraceae > Planktomarina. The sequence goes on from JAPKEA010000216.1 coordinate 650, forward strand.
GGTAAGTTAGTTGAAGTTCAAATGTCAGCAGAGGGTTCAACATTCTCTCGTGATCAAATGACTGAATTAACAGATCTTGCTGAATTTGGGGTTGCAGAGCTGGTAGCCGCACAATTGGCAGCAGTTGCATAATGCGCAAACTTAGTGAGAAAAAAATCGTTCTCGCCAGCCACAATAAGGGGAAACTGCGCGAGATTAAGGCTCTGCTTGAGCCTTTTGGGATTGGATGTGTTTCTGCGGCAGAACTTAATCTGGCCGAACCAGAAGAAACAGAAGCAACCTTTGCTGGGAATGCGCGTATCAAAGCACATTTTGCGGCAAATGCCTCTGGATTGCCCGCCCTTTCAGACGATAGTGGAATTTCGGTTGATGCTTTAGGTGGAGAGCCTGGCGTTTATACAGCTGACTGGGCAGAAACCGAAAATGGTAGAGATTTCAATCTTGCGATGACCAAAGTGTGGAAAAAACTCGAGACAGCTAAAGCTCCATTCCCACGCTCCGCTCAGTTTAATTGCACTCTCTGTCTAGCTTGGCCTGACGGACATGACGAAGTTTTTGCAGGTATCGCATCAGGAGAGGTTGTTTGGCCGATGCGTGGAGAACATGGTTTTGGTTTTGATCCAATATTTCAACCAACGGGGTATGATCTTACCTTTGCTGAGATGCAGCCAAAGGAGAAGGAGCCCCTAACCCATCGCGCCAATGCCTTTCATAAACTAGTTACGTATTGTTTTGAGTGATGATTGGAAAAATGGCGGGTTTGGACTCTATGTTCACTGGCCTTTTTGCGAGGCCAAATGCCCGTACTGCGATTTTAATTCATATGTGAGCACAAAAATAGACACGGTTTCTTGGGGCATGGCTCTTATCTCTGAGGTCAAACGTCACGCAGAGATCACACCTGGCCGTTTACTGAATTCCATTTTTTTTGGGGGCGGAACACCTAGTCTTATGCCCCCCAATATTGTGGGCGATATAATTGATACCGCGCTGAAAATCTGGACCCCGGCTAATGATATTGAGATTACGTTAGAGGCTAACCCTTCTTCTGTAGAGGTGGGTCGGTTTGCCGGTTATCGCGCAGCAGGCGTAAACCGGGTTTCCTTGGGCGTGCAGGCTTTGAATGATGGTGACCTTAGGGCGCTGGGTAGACTGCACTCCACTCAAGAGGCTAAATTAGCCCTTGATATTGCACATAAAAACTTTGACCGGGTCAGTTTTGACCTAATTTATGCCCGGCAAAAACAAAGTCTTTCATCGTGGGAAGACGAGCTAAAGCAGGCCCTGATAATGAGCAGTGGCCACCTTTCGCTTTATCAGCTGTCGGTTGAGCCTGGTACTGCCTTTGGGTTTAGGGCCAAAGCCGGGAAACTTGGTGGATTACCTGATGAAGACTTGTCTGCTGATATGTTTGAACTTACCAATGAAATGTGTAGCGATGCTGGCTTTTCTCCCTATGAAATATCAAACTATTCAGCAAATGGTCTGGAATCCATCCACAACATTATCTACTGGCGGGGCGGCGATTATATTGGGGTTGGTCCTGGAGCTCACGGTCGAGTTACGACCAAGTTTGGACGTCATGCAACGCAAACAGCACTAGCCCCTGCGGCTTGGCTTGAGCGCGTTGAACAAAAAGGATCCGCCACACTTCATACCAGAAAGTTGCACCCAATAGACCATGCTAACGAATTGATAATGATGGGTTTAAGGTTAAGTTGTGGAATTTCTATTTCTAGGATCTCAGATGTAGCTGGCCAGACCATATCAGTACCCGAAAACCTTTTCGAGCTCGGGTTAATAGAGCTTCAGGGCGACAACTTGAGGGCTAGCCCAACTGGACGTCCACTTCTTAACCAAATCATCCAAGGCATAATGTTTTAAGTCCCACCCAGCTGGCGACATAGCTCATCTAGCTGATCAAGAGATTTATATTTCACAGTTAATGTACCACCCTCTTCTCCTTGTAAATGGTCGATCGTTACTACCATCTTCAATGTAGAAGATAGATCTCCCTCAAGAGCTTTAGTATCAGCATCTTTTTTTATCTGTGCTATTTTTTTCGTCGGCTTGGAAATTTTGCCCTGCTTTACGAGGGCCTCTATTTGTCTAACAGACAAGCCCTTCAAAACAGCAAATTTCGCTAATTCTGAAGCGTTGTGCGCCGTTATTAGCGCTCTGGCATGGCCACTTGACAACCGCCCCCCGACAACAAGCGCCTGAACATCACCCGGTAAAGCCAAGAGCCTGAGGCTGTTTGCAATGTGGGGTCGCGATTTCCCTAGAGCGTCCGCCATCTGCTCTTGTGTGTGACTAAATTTTTCCATCAGCTGCCTGTAACCAGACGCCTCCTCAATAGGGTTCAAATCAGAGCGCTGAATGTTCTCTATAATAGCAATTTCTAGTACATCCAGATCAGAGAAGTCTCGTATAACCACCGGTAACACGTGCAATTGCGCCTTCTGTGACGCCCTCCACCGACGCTCTCCTGCTACAATCTCATATTCATCTGGTTTAGAGGGGTGCGCACGAACCACCAGCGGCTGAATTACGCCCTTAGATCTTATAGAATTTGCCAGATTATGGAGCTCTTCAACATCAAAGTGACGACGGGGTTGGTTCGGGTTTGGGTGTATCTTTTCTATGGGAACGTATGTATCATCCTTTCCCCCTCGCCCCGAATTTGCTGCTTCGCTAGCTATCGGTTCGATATCTGCCATTAAAGCAGAGAGGCCGCGGCCGAGGCCGCGTTGGCGATTTATTGGATTAGACATTTTCGTCTCCTAAGCCTCGTTCATGAACGTTCGAGAATTTCTTTGGCAAGAGCCCTATAGGCAACAGCGCCCTTGGATTTAGTGTCGTAACTCAGTACAGATTTGGCGAACGAAGGGGCCTCGCTTATTCTAACATTTCTGGGGATGATGGTTTTGAACACCAGCTCCCCCAAATTTTCGCGCGCATCTTCCTCAACCTGGAGTGAAAGCTTGTTTCGTGCATCATACATAGTGAGAACAACCCCCTCGATCCGGAGGCTTGGGTTTCCAAACTTCCTGACCTCACGGACAGACAATATTAATTGTGACAGCCCTTCGAGGGCAAAAAACTCACTTTGTAGCGGTATTATTAACGAATCTGCAGCAATAAATGCGTTTACCGTGAGAACACTTAATGATGGAGGGCAATCCATAAAAACGTAATCAAATTTGGACAGTTCAGAATTCTGGATAACATTAGCCAAAAGCTGGCTTCTATTATTACTAGTTGCCAACTCAATGTCCGCGGAACTCAAATCCGTAGTAGATGGGACAATAAAAATATTTTTAGTTTTAGTCTCAATGACGTGCTTAGATTCTATTTTTTGCCCAACGAGAACGTCATAAGTCGTAAATTCTCGGTCCTCGGCCGGAGACCCTAGCCCAGTTGAAGCGTTGCCTTGTGGGTCAAGATCCAAAATAAGAACTTTATAGCCAATTTCCGCAAAAGCTGCGGCCAAGTTGATCGTGGTGGTGGTCTTACCAACTCCACCCTTTTGGTTCGCAAAAGCGAAAATCTTAGGTTTTTTTAGCGGCACACTCAATATTCCTAACCCTGAGCACCGCAGCTTCGGCACTTGTTGTACTTTGTATCACTTCACAATCAAAATTCCACGATTCTCGTGCTAACCTAACCTCATCCTTATAGCTTTTTCCCTTCATAAAGAGGCAAACACCGTCTGGATCCATCATTCTTTTGCCAAAGTGTAATAATTTATCTAAATGGGCCAAGGCGCGAGCAGAGATAACAGTCGCCGGTGGTAAGTTTATTTCCTCAATTCTTTGATTCAAAACCTGACAGTTTATACGAAGCACCCGCGAAGACTCCCTAAGAAATGTTGCCTTTCTTGCATCACTCTCTACAAGATACATGCAAGTTTCTGGAGCAATTTCTTTAAGAATTACAGAGACTACTATTCCTGGAAAACCCCCACCGCTACCAAGATCAATCCAAGCGCGTCCAATAGGAGCAAGGGGGATAAGTTGGACAGAGTCTTTAATATGTCGCACCCATACGTCAGCCAGGCTGTTTTTAGCCACCAGGTTGATTGCCGGATTCCACTTAATAACTAACTGCACAAACCGGTCCAAATCATTCAATGTTTCACGTGAAACATTTTTCGAAAGATCAATTGCATCCAAACTCATATCGCTTTTTTGAAGTTGGATGACTTCACCGCCAAGAGAACTGCGGTCAGCGCTGCTGGAGTGATGCCCTCGATATTTTTTGCTTTTCCTAAGGAATCCGGCTGCGCCTCTGAAAGCTTAGCGCACATCTCAGTCGACAGCCCCGCCACTGCGTGGTAGTCAAAGTTTGTTGGTAACAAAACATCTAAATCTCGTTCTAACGCTTGGATTTCACGGCTCTGCCGTTGAAT
>JAPKEA010000001.1 GCA_028822275.1 Planktomarina sp.
CAGATCTCATCATGCAAGATGCAAATAATCCATCTTAGCACCTTCCAATCATTGGCCCTGAGTTCCAAATAGTACAAGAATTACTGCGCTTTCAAGCGTTATCGCAGGGATTTGGCCTCCCTACAGGAAATTGGAAAAGCCGCCTTCAGTGTCACAAAATACCCAATACTAAATTTTGAACAATTTAGTCTGTCAAGCAACTCCTAAATGTAAGTTAGGCTTGGGCTCGAGATCCGTATTGATACCTTGTGATATATAATCCCAGGTCGCCATCGCGATCATAGCTGCGTTGTCAGTGGCCCACTTCTGCGGAGGCAAACACAAGGTTACATTGGTATCATCACAAATCGCTTTCATACACGCTCGCACCTGGGCACTTGCGGCAACACCTCCCACAACACAAAGGGTTTCAGGCTGCACTTGTTCGATGGCCCTTAACACCTTGGTCGATAAGACATCAAGGCAAGCCTGTACGAATGATGCTGCAACATCGTTTGCATCAAAGTCCTTATTTGTTTCAACATAGCGGGCAACACTTGATTTCAAACCTGAAAAAGAAAACTCGTAACCAGATTTTTTCATTGGACGCGGGAACATAATGCTAGGAGTTCCCAACGCGGCTATTTTATCAATGATTGGACCACCAGGCATGCCTAAACCTAATGTCCGAGCAACTTTGTCATAACATTCACCAACAGAATCGTCCCGTGTCGTTCCCAGAAGATCAAAGCTGTTTTGATCCTTGCAGAAAGCTAACAGCGTGTGGCCCCCTGACACCAATAAAATCAATGCAGGAAATCTCAAGCGACGCTTCTCTAAGTCAACACTTCGTATATGCCCTCGTAGATGGTTAATCCCATAAGTCGGAACATCCCAAGCAAGTCCCAAAGCCTGAGCCGTTGACAAACCCACCAGAAGAGATCCCATCAATCCCGGTCCTCGGGTCACTCCGATCGCCCTTAAATCTTGTGGATCAATATTTGCCCGCTCGATGACAATTTCGATGGCAGGTAGGATCGCCTCCAAATGAGCACGACTTGCAAGTTCGGGGTAGACACCCCCAAAATCAGAATGCACTTCATATTGAGAGACCGTTTCAATGGCTGCAACATTGCCCTGTTGGTCCACCAAAGCGATAGATGTGTCATCGCACGATGTTTCTATACCCAGTACTAATTTAGTCATGCTGGAGATCCACAAATTTTGAAATTTCAATCTCTGAAAACGCGCCAATACGCTCAATTTTGGCCGGGGTCACGGTACAGTTGACCAAAGTTGATGGTAGGCTAGACTTCCCAAGACCTTCAACAACATAGTCTGGAGTATCCTGCAATTGCGCCAAAACGTCGTGAATTTCCAAAGGTGTCGGCTCCCCAGCCAAGTTAGCACTGGTGACGAGCAATGGGCCAGTTAGACACAAAATCTCCAAGAGAAACGCATCATCTGGCGCACGAAATGCAACCTCAGTTCGATCCCACAGCCAATGATGTGGGCTTTCACCATCAGTGGAGGCCACAATAGTGAGAGCACCTGGGAACATCAAGCTCTCTGTTAGTCGTCTGATATTTTGAGAAATACTTACACCCAAATCTTCGACCTGCTCTATATTAGCCACCATCACGGGTAACGCTTTAGCACGTGGCCGAGACTTCATAGCGTAAAGCTTATTAACCGCATGTGACAGCTGAGGCATTACAGCAAGCCCAAGCACCGTATCAGTCGGCAACAGTACAACCCCACCAGCGTGCAGGCATGCAACCACTTGCTGTACCATCTGTGCAGTTGTCTTTGCCTTAGAACTATTCACGCCTTCACCTTCTATGGAATTTGTTTAATCTTTAGGGGGTCTTCTTACAACGCCTCAGTAATCGGATAAACACGGCGTTGATCTTTCCTATCGCTGTATTGGGCCAATGCAACCTCTAAGAACGATCCAACTGAAGCAGAATTAGTAATTGCTTCAAAAGTTTTGGAACCTCCATCCTCTGGCAAAATTTTAAGTGAAACTTTGCCAGCTATCGCGTGGCTATATTTTGTTTTGGCCAGAAGGACTTTGACTGCCTCTTGATCCGTAAACGCAAATTCTAAGAGCTGTCCATTTTCAAATTTCCCAACATAACAGGATGGCCACGCCGCTGGCCTAATACAAACCACCGGCTTGCCAGTGAGTTGCGCAGCATGAAAGCCAATCAACTCAAAAGCATTAATCCCAATTATGGAAATATCTCGGGCAAAACCCAATGCATTAGCAAAAGCCGCCGTCGTACGGGTTGCCCCCAATCCACCAGGGCCAATATCAACAAAAACACATTCAATATCTGCGATAGATTTTCCACTATGCGCCAGAGCAGCAGAGACATTTACTTCAATATTACGAACCCCTTTTAATTCGGGATAGTCCCCACTTTGAAATAGCACGTCGCCACCATCCGCAAGTCCAACTGACATTTGCCCAGCAGAATTTTGTAGTAAAAGGGAGATCAGACCCATGTCAGCAGACCACTAGCAATCAGATCATTTAACAAGTTTTCTGGGCGAGAGCCCAATGCAGATACCTCAAAAAGACGCGCATCATTTTCATCGTAAAGCAATGAAATCGAAAGCTTCAGATATGCATCAAACGCTGGTGCTATTCGAGATCCCCACTCGATGAGAGATAAGGCGTTGTCAACCTCAGCCTCCAAACCCAAATTATAAAAATCTTTAATACCTTCTAAACGATAAGCATCAACATGTAGAACTTCGAAATTAGGGGTTTGGTACAGATTAGCAATCGCATAGGTTGGACTCGAAACTTGATCTACTGTTCCCAGGCACTCAACCAGATTTCGAACAAAAAAAGTCTTCCCAGCTGCCAATGATCCATCAAGCAAAATAATATCTTGCATCCGAAGCAGCGGTGCGATGGCGTATGCAAATGCCACGGTCGCCGCCTCATCAACAGCTACATATTGCGCAACCCTTTTAGGATTTATGGCGAAAGTGTTAGTGTTCTTTGCGGAATTCACAATCAGAGATCCAGATTAGAAAGACTAATATACCACCCCTTAAGCCTTGCGATAGCTAAAAGAAAGGTATGATGCGATGGTGGGTCTAGCTTGATTGGGAACTAGAGAAAGTCTCTCAAATCAACTTTCAACCCGCTCTCTCAAGAAAATATAGTAGGTTGAGATAACAATAATGGTAGTACCTATTAGGAATTTCACCGTAATTACCTCGCCAAATAATAAGATTCCGACCCCCACTCCAAACGGGATGGATAAGTAGTGAAAGGGTGCTAAAGCAGAGGCCTCTGCGTGTATATGGCTCTGCGCAAGAAAGAATTGCTGAAAGCTGGCCAAAAACCCTAGTGATACAAGAATATAAATGGGGTTGGGATCAGAAAAATTAACTTCTAGATCGAAGCCACTCGCAATGCAAATCAAGACCCCAGCTAAAATTACACCTGTCGAATTATACCAAATTGCAGTCGAAACTGATGGATCGCTCCGACCAAGTATCCTCAGATATACAAACATTAGAGCTGCAAAAATTGAACCAAGAAGAGCAAATACAACACCCCATAGATCAAGCTCTGGAGTTATCGGGAATAAGAGCACAAGAACTCCAACAAACCCCAATAAAACCGACGTTAAACGCCTCAATCCCACACGCTCTTTCGCAATTACGATTGAAAGGGCCGTGATGAAAATTGGCATTGTCATTAAGAGTGCTGTTGCGAGACTAATATCAATTTTGGAGATTGCTAAAAACCACGTTATCAGACCCATAAAGCCAAAGCCGGTTCTCAAAACTAAACCCCTAATGTTTTTTATTTTCAGGAAGTCAGCCCCTCTGGTATAAATTGCATAAGCAATGAGTAATGGGAGGCAAAATAAGTACCTGAAAAAAAGAATTATAAATATAGAGAAGTCGGGCTGAAGGATTTTTACTATGCTTGCCAGCAAGAATGTGGTGGATATTTCTCCAATTAGGTATAGCACACCCAATTTATTATTATTTTGATGCGGTTTAGAATTCAAAGTACAAATTTCTACATTTCTATTTTGCTGACGGCAGTATGCCGAACACTTACAAGCTGTTCACATCAGTTACTTATCTTATAAAAAATTAATATCCAAATTTTATAAAAAAATTAATTCTAACAAAACTAAAAGTCATAAATTTTTAACTGAATAACTTTCTATAAGTGTTGCAAACGCGTTATTATAAAAACCAACAAAACCTAATTGATTTTTTCGAAAATCTTGCTGCCATGCTTCAGCTAACAATGCTGCATACGCAAAAAGCCGCCTCAGAAGAGACGGCCTTTGCGATATATTTGGTTGCGGGAGTAGGATTTGAACCTACGACCTTCAGGTTATGAGCCTGACGAGCTACCGGGCTGCTCCATCCCGCGCCAAGTCTGCCTTAGCTAGTCTGTCCCCTAATAAACCGCAAGAGTAAAAACAACGAATTTGTACAAAGTTTTTGGATCCACAAGAAATTGGTATTCAGCCCGCTTATTACTACCCAGGACTATGCCCATTACAGTCGCGTTCGACAAATTCTCAACCTTTACCCAATCCTAAAATAAATCATAAAATCATCGACATTTCCTACACTATACTGGAACACTGGCGTAGAATTGTGAATCAGGAAATTACTTATGTCAGAACATGGATATGCAGCTGGTCGTCTAAATCTGCCGTTTGTTGGCATAGCTACCTTTGGGAAGCGTCCATATGTTGAAGATTGGGATGCTATCGACGCCGATGTCGCAGTGATGGGCGCTCCTTTTGATTTTGGTACGCAATGGCGCGCTGGTGCTCGGTTTGGGCCACGTTCCGTGCGGGAGGCGTCAACTCTATTTTCATTTGGCCATGCAGGAGCTTACGACCACGAGGATGACACAACCTATCTCGCCAGCGACGTTCGCATCGTTGATATTGGTGATGCAGACATCATCCACACGAAAACTACAGAAAGCCATTCCAATATTGAATTAGGCGTGCGTAAAATATTGGCTGCAGGAGCGCTGCCTGTAGTTATTGGCGGAGATCATTCTATCAACATTCCATGCATCAATGCATTTTCTGATCAAGATCCAATCCACATTATTCAGATTGATGCACACTTAGATTTTGTAGATGAGCGCCACGGCGTAACGAATGGTCACGGAAACCCAATGCGACGGGCAATCGAAAAGCCATGGGTCACAGGCATGACACAGCTGGGCATTCGCAATGTCAGTTCTACTGCCAAGGAGGGCTATGAGGATGCCCGAGCCCGGGGATCCGATATCCTTTCGGTACGACAGGTAAAAAAGCTAGGGGTCGAGGCTGTTTTAGCACGCATACCAAAAGATGCGCGCTACTATGTCACCATCGACATCGACGCCTTCTGCCCTTCAATCGCACCTGGTACGGGCACGCCAAGTCACGGTGGTTTTTTATATTACGACGTTTTGGAGATCCTACAAGGATTGGCGAAACAGGGGCATATCGCTGGAATTGATCTTGTTGAAGTTGCGCCAGCCTATGACCCATCAGAGAGTACTCAAATTTTAGCGGCACAAATTTTACTGAACTTTTTAGGCTTTATTTTTGAAGCTCAGAAATAATCTACATTACACTGCTGGAAAACAAGATTTGAGCCGTCTTTTGGACATCAGGTTTACTTAGGTATCACCGCCAAGGTCATCCCAGATATCTTGCACCCATCGCCGAATTTGCAAGGCCTCTTCCCAGCGATTAGACATTTCTTGGCCATCAGGGCCAGTCATGGCGTATTCAGGCGGACCCAGCTCACACAGGAAAATACAATCGCCATTGCTACGCTTTCGCCAATCTTCAAGCCCTTCTCGCCACCAGACTTTAAAGAGATCTATCCATTTTTGATGCTGAGGAAAATCTAGCTGCAGTTGTATTTGTTGGCGGCTTGCAACCCTACCTTGAAAACTGTCTGAGCGCTGCAAAATCCGGCTAATCAGTCCCATGTCACGTTCGGACATTGGATGCCAAAATTCACGATCAACGACATAGTGGCTAAGGTCAGCACACATCCTCATTTCAGGGATCGCATCCAAGAGGCACAGGGTCGAATAAAGATCATTAGTGATGCAATTGCGATGACTTTCAAATTGGATTGGTACGCCAATTTCGTCTGCCATATCCATCCATTGGCGAATAATCGGGATCATTCCATCTAACGACAGTGGCATCACCTGACCGATTACATCAACAAAGGGACTTCCAAAGTCCTTAGCCATAATCAGTGTCTCCCGCAGGCTCTCAACGGTCTTTGGGAAAGCTACTATCAAGGGTGTAAGCCCATGGCGATCCATATGTGGACGTACCTCATGGGCCTGAGCTACATCCCCAGCACCCAGATCAATAGCCATTCCATTATAGCCAGCGTTCGCAACCATTTCGCAAACTTGATCGTAGGGCAACTTTATACCTGTTTGATCATGGGGCTGCATGGCCCACAGGCTTGTGTATGTCTTGAAACGCTGTTGCATCATACTCTCCTGAATATTCACCCAATCATTAAAAATTTAAGCTTCCCATAGGCAACGCTAAATTTTAGAAACACTTAGCCCAGAATCTGATACAAATTGTTTAAACCGCTAGATCACAAACCAACCCATGACACACTGCTAAAGCACAAGCCGTTATAAAGAGATTACGAAGTTGTGAGTCCAGTTCTAATAATTAATCTTACTTTTTGGCCTGTCCTTATCAATTGCTAAAACTTGAGAGCTATCCATTTCTTGAAGCTACTAACGCGTATGAAGGCTATGGATCTGGCCTGTGTGTACACTTATCAAATTCAAAGAGGTCTTTGGGAAATCCTATAGCCAATCTATTCAGCAGGAACGCGTATCCGCCCGCCTGCAGATGGAACGACCCAAACTTCATTTTGCGGCCATTGGCTTTCGTCTTTTTGCGCCAACCGTTTAATTACCTCAATTTGAAACTCGAACCAACCCATTCGGTGAACAGATCCGGCCTGCTCTTCAATTTTAGAGTTCAATTGGTGCAATTTCCAAAATGGAACCGATGGGAAAACATGGTGAGCTGTATGATACGGCATTTGCCAGCACAGCCAACGGATCAACACATTCGTACGGGTAGAGCGCGTATTTTCTAAAATATCGTCTTCATGGCTAAGGCCAAGGTGTTCGATTGTATTTTGTAGTTGGTGAATGGGCTTGGTTAATATCATCGGCAGAACCCAAAAAGTTAGTGCAACCCAGCTTTGCAGCACCACCGATAGAACTACTATCGCGACATATAGCACTAAATGCACACGGCTTTCGCTAATGACTTTCGCTTCTTCTTCCACACGGATGTAGGGCTCTACAATAGTCCCGCCAGCCCGGCGAATTACACCAACGATCCGATTGCGCCAATAACTAATGCCAGACATCCAAATTAAGTATGTGCTCAAAGTGTAAGGCTCTCGGACTAATTCTCCATCCTTCTCCCAGCTTTGGGTGTAGGTATGGTGAGCGAAATGCATCACCTGATCATAGTCGCGAGGAAAAATCATCACAAAACCAATCAGGCGACCAAAGAATTCATTTACCTTGCGGGTAGCAAAAACAGTTGCATGGCTCAGCTCATGTTGAGCGGCATAGAGGAAATTAAGCAAGATACCCAATACAAACCCAGTGACCCAGACCAAACTCGTTCCCATCGCTAGGCTGTGTAGGGAACCCGCACAGATTATAGCGCCAACATGGCTGGCCATTTGTAAAGAACCCCAAATATCAGAGCGCGCATTTAGCTCTTTCAATTCAACAGGCGTCACCAGTTTGCGTCGTGAAAATGAAGCTTCCATCATTTCCTCCAGATCGAAGATACCGGAAGTCTAGAGCGCTTGAACATATGTGTCGAGCCTCACAAGCCATATGAATCTGAGGTCAAATGGAATTAATAAAGCTTACTGAAGCCTGAAATTACTGATTAGTGTAATATTTCAAAAACTCAAAGTGGGAGCCAAAAGGCTCCGACTTAAAACTTGAAAATATCTCAAGACACTAAGACAGACGGTCCCAAGGCCGTGTGAAGCCACCCAGAATTTTAGTGATCGCCTCATCGTCCGCACTGCCAGAAACTTGCGCAACTAATCCGCGTTGTTTGTCTTCTATAACTGCTTGAACTTTTGCATCCAAACCAGCGCCCTCTAGAGCCGCATTATAAATGCGCGAAATCGCAGATTTACGTAACGCCGGTTTGAAAACCTTTCCAACCGCCGTTTTCGGTAGTTCGGGCAAAATCTCTACATATTTTGGTTGAGCCCCACGTTCGCTCACACGCGAATTTGCAAAGGCAATCAACTCTTCTGGTGTTACACTCGCCCCCTCAACCAATTCTACATAGGCACAAGGGATTTCACCTGCATGCTCATCAGGCTGGCCAATCGCCCCCACAAAGCCAACAGCCTCGTGTCCGGCAAGTGCTTCCTCAATCTCAGCAGGGTCGATGTTATGACCACCACGAATGATCAAATCTTTTTCTCGGCCCGTGATCCAAAGGTAGCCATCTTCATCCATACGACCTAAATCGCCAGTGCGGAGGTAGGTCTCAAAGTGATATAAATCTTTATTCTTTGCAGTCTCGGTGTAGGTGTTTCCAGCAAAAACCCCTGGATTTTCTACACAGATCTCACCAATCTTGTTAGTTTCACATTCCTGCGGTCCACCTGGTGTATCTAAAAGAATTTTGACGTTGGTGTGGGGCAAAGGAAGACCAACCGAGCCAACTTTCTTTAGGCCTTGATCTGGGTTGCAAGAGACAAGACATGTGGCTTCTGTCAAACCATAACCCTCAACGATTTCAACACCTGTTGCTTTTTCAAACCGCTTAAATAACTCGACTGGTAGAGGAGAAGACCCAGAAAATGCCGTTTGCAATGAAGATACATCCGCATCGACAGGACGTTGCATCAAAGCTGAAATCGCTGTTGGCACGGTAATCATGAAGGTCACATTCCAGCGCTCAATCAACTTCCAAAAGTTGTCAAAAACACCCTCTCCCCGATAACCTTGCGGTGTTGGGAACACTACATGCGCGCCAGAGCTAATCATAGCCATTAAAATTACATGGCAAGCGAAAACATGGAACAATGGCAGTGGGCATATGATGGTATCGGTTGGCTTAAATAGCATCCGATCCCCCAACCAACCATTATACACAATGCCTGAGTACTTATGTTGTGCCACTTTGGGCATGCCAGTCGTGCCACCCGTATGGAAATATGCAGCAACCCGATCAGCTGTCGCATCAGGAAAATCTAAGCCCCGGTTTTGTTTATCTAATTCTTCATTAAAATTAGACACTTGAGCAGAATGACCAACATTAACTTTGGGACGGATCAGCGGTACAATCCAAGACTTCGGAGGTGAAAGGTAACGGTTCAAATCAACTTCCAAAACCACTTCAACATTGGGCGCCTTCGCAACAGCGTCTGCCGCTAGCTGTGCCAAATCAGTTTTTGGGAACCCACGCAAGGTGACAAGAACCTTGGCTCCAGTCTCACGCAATATCGCCGCAATTTGGTCTGGCTCAAGTAATGGATTGATAGGATTTGCAATGCCGGCAATAGACCCTCCAACAAGAGTAATTGCCGCTTCGTTGCAAATTGGCAGCAAATAGGCAACTACGTCTGTCTCACCGATACCAAGGCGCCGGAATAGGTTTGCAGCTTGAACAGATTTGTCTCGGAACTCTTGCCAGGTCAAAGTCTCAGCTTTGTCTTTCGGACCAGAGGTTAATTGGAAGCTCACGCCAGGGCGCGATCCATGTCGTTTGGCAACCGACTCCATAAATTCATACATTGTGGTCGAAACATCTCGTTCGGCCCAAGGCATTTCATTTTCGACCGCATCACGATCCGCTTTTGTTGCAAAGCTCATGTCTCTCTCCCAGCAATTAACATCTACCATTTAACGTGATGGTTTCTGCAAGAATGGGCAGTTTTTTAAAATTTCGCAAGGCTTATGGTGCAGCTTTAAACTGTATCACGCTCATTCATTTTAGTTTCAGTGAATTGAAGCCGTGCCAATCGAGCATATAGCCCTTCTTGCGCCACCAATTCTGAGTGTGTGCCCTGTGCCACTATGCGACCATTATCCATAACCAAGATCCGGTCTGCTTTTTTCACAGTTGCTAACCGGTGAGCCACAACCAGAGTTGTGCGGGTCTTTGACAGCTCATCAAGGGCTAACTGAACTGCTGCTTCATTTTCTGCGTCCAAGGCAGAGGTTGCTTCATCTAACAAAAGCACTGGTGCGTCTCGCAATATTGCGCGCGCAATGGCGATCCGCTGCTTTTGGCCACCCGATAGCATAACACCTCGTTCACCAACGTAGCTGTCATACCCCTCAGGCAGGGCGCTTATAAAACTATGTGCTGCTGCAGATTTGGCAGCTGCGATGACCTCATCATGTTCTGCACCCGGCCTACCAAACAAAATATTATCATAAGCTGACGTGGCAAATATAACTGGATCCTGGGGCACCAAAGCCATGAATTGCCGAAAAGCTGAACGTTCCATTTTTGGCAAAGCATTACCCCCAAATGTGATTTCTCCTTTTTGGGGATCATAAAAGCGCTGGATCATCTGGATGATCGTTGACTTTCCTGCTCCAGATGGGCCTACCAACGCGACGATCTCTCCGGGTTGTATTGCGAAACTCACATCATCTAACGCAAGCACATTGGGGCGATTTGGAAAGGTAAATTGAACCTTATCGAATACAATTGCGCCAGCTATTGGAGTAATTGGTGCAATTGGATCTGCTAAACTGTCTTGCGCATTGAGAAGTTCAACCAAACGCTCAGTTGCACCAGCCGCTCGTTGTAATTCTGACCAAAGTTCTGATAGAGCCGCAGTGGAGCTAGCGACAATCGTTGCATAAATAACGAATTGGACCAACTGTCCAACAGTCATAGAACCGCCGCGCACGTCGCTTGCACCAACCCAAAGTACGCCCATAACTCCACTGAACGCGACAAAAATGATGATCATGGTAATCATTGCACGCACCACTATTCTGGCTTTTGCACTATCAAAAGCCTTTTCAGTGACATCCGAAAACTCAGCCGCACTGCGTGCCTCGTGCGTGAATGCTTGGACGGTCTGCACAGACAGTAAGGATTCGGAAGCTTTTCCAGACGACGCGGCAATCCAATCCTGATTTTCTCGCGACAAGCTTCGCAGTTTGCGACCTAGGGCTAAAATTGGACCCAGAATAAATGGTACAATAAGAAGCACTAAACCGGTAAGCTTTGGGGATGTCCAAAGCATCATTATAAGCCCACCTGACATCATTAGCATATTACGCAGTAGCCAACTGGCAGATGAGCCAACAACAGATAGAATTAGTGTCGTATCGGTTGTAATTCGGCTAAGGACTTCACCCGTCATCAGTTTTTCAAAATAAGCAGGCGACATGCCTATCATTCTGTCAAAAACCGCCTTGCGAATATCTGCAACCACACGCTCCCCAAGGCGGGTCACCACATAGTATCGCAACCCAGTACCAAGAGCGAAGACGCCTGCCACAAAAATCGCACCCACGAAATACGTGTTCAAAAGGTCGGCGTCACCTACCGAAAATCCATCAACTACACGCCGTGCTGCAAGCGGTAAAACCAATGAAACACCGGCTGTAAGCGTCAGCGCGCTCAGCGCAAGAAAAACAAGCAGCTTATAAGGCGCAAAATACGGGACCAACGCTCTTAAAATACCTACTTGTTTCGAGGATGCCCGATCTTCTTTAATATTCGCAGCTGAGTTGGGTGTCTCTGACATGAAAATTCCTTTTATTCGAAAGTGCCTACCAAGCTCATTCTGTTCAAACAAGAGCTACTCGGAGCAAAACAACAAAACATTAAATCGGTGGGTCAGATGGTGAACTAGACGCGAGCAAGCGAAACTCTATCGTCCATTGTTTAAAAATACTTAAGTCATCGAATGAGATTAAGTTGGAGCGGGTAGCGGGAATCGAACCCGCGCCTTAAGCTTGGAAGGCTCTTATGATACCATTTCACCATACCCGCACCTTGGTTGCTGGGTAAGCCACTCAAAATTCATCGTCAAGAGTATAAGTGTGCTTTCATTGGTAAAATCAGGCCAGCACCAGTTGCCTCATTTGAGTTTACCGCAGTGTCAACAGAATAATATTGCAGAAAATCATCACAAACGGCTGTCATAAGTGGCGCAGCTTTTTGGTCTGTCTCTCCCATCCAATGCCCCCAGCAATCCCGTCTTAATATTACAGGCATCCGGGCGTGGATCACACTCATTTTTTTGTTTGCAGAGCATGTCACGATGGCGCAAGTAGACATCTTCCCAGGCCCCCAATCTTGCCAAACTCCCGCAACAACAAGCGGCTCTTTCGCATGAACATACCAGGGCTGTCGCTTTTCATCCAACGTTTTAGACCATTCATAAAATCCACTCATGGGAATTAAACATCGCCGCATGCGGCATGCTTCCCGAAAAGCGGGCTTTTGCGCAATTGTTTCTGAGCGTGCATTTATTAACAAAGGGCGATCCATAGGTGATGCATACCATCGGGGGATAAACCCCCACCGCATTGACACGAGACGCCGCTTGTCACCAGGCACTATCGCATGGATTTGTTGAGTTGGGCAGACATTGAAATCTGGGACCGAAGGCAAATCGTTATTTGGCACCGCATCAAACAGCTGCGTCATCGTACCCAACGGTAACGTCATCGTAAATCTACCGCACATAAAGCCCTTGGTTCGTTTGGCTAAAAATACTCATACCTATAAAAAATCGCCACCCCTTTCCAGGGATGGCGATCAGGTTTTTTACCACTAGTAAAACCGATGGTGAATTGGCAATAGGCTATTTTTGCGCAATGCGGCCGTCTAGGTATGGTGAATATCCACCCTGTGCTGCCATATAGTCCGCTAAAACAACTTCCAAGCCTGGTCCATAATCATACGCGTTCATACCAGCACGGAACATTTTGTAGCCATCACCACCGTTGCGAACATAGTTATTGGTCACTACCGAATATGTTGCTGAGGGATTAATCGGTACAAAACTGTCGCCAGTTGCGACCATCACTTCAGTCACACGACCTTCATTCGGCGCAACGTTGGCATCCCAGGTAAATCGCAAGCCTGCGACCTGCGGGAAACGGCCTTTGACTTCTTCAACTTGGCTCACACCATTTTCCAACGCATCAATGACGCCCTGTCCAGAAATTTCAAATGTGGCCAAAGTATTTTGAAATGGCAGCACCGTGAGCACTTCGCCCATCGTCACGTCACCGGCATCAATGCTGGCACGCAAACCGCCTGAGTTTGCAATAGCAATAGTAACGCCTTGATCAGCAACTCGATCAAGCATTGCATCAGCTACGAGATTACCCATTTCACATTCTTGGACTCGGCAAACCGCGCGATCACCTTCGATAACAGCGGACGCACTTGCTACGACTTGCTGGCGAATCTCCTGAAGAGGCACAGCCGCTTGAGCAATTCGGGCCTTAGTGTCGCCGTCTTCAACAACATTGGCATCCATAACCAAGGGCTCACCTTCCGCGCTCAGGATTTCTCCAGCATCGTCAAAAGTTACGTTTAGTTCACCCAAAAACTTACCGTAGGCATAAGCTTGTACAATCGCTGTATTTCCAACCATTGTTGGATAAGCACCCTCAGCGCGGTCGTTAGTATTTGACAGCAAAGTGTTTGAATGACCGCCAACAATAACATCAACACCCGTTGTGTTTGCCGCAACCACCTGATCCACTGCGTAACTCGAGTGGGACAGAACAATAATCTTGTTAATGCCCATTGCAGTCAATTTATTAACTTCGTCTTGAACCGCTATAGAGGGGTCCATAAAGGTCACATTTGGACCAGGACTTGCCAGCTCGTCTGTATCTTGAGGGGTCAAACCAATAAGACCAATTTTTTCACCACCCTGCTCAATGACGATTGATTTTTTAATCACATCGCGAAGCAAGGCCTCACGACTAATATCTGCGTTTGTCATCAAAATTGGAAAATTTACCGAATCCGCAAATCCGCGCAAAACTTCTGGGCCATCATCAAACTCATGGTTACCAACAGTCATCGCTGTGTAGCCCATGTTGTTCATCATTTCTGCGGCAAGCTTACCTTTGTAGTAAGTATAAAACAAAGTTCCCATGAACTGATCGCCACCATCTACCAGGATTGAGTTGCCCGATCGGCCCCTCGCCTCTTTGACCGCAGTTACTAAACGGGCCGAGCCACCAAAACATTTACCTTCTGCATTGTCTTCGGCGCCACAAACACTGTCATACTTTGATACTGGTTCGAAACGGGCATGGAAGTCATTTGTATGTAGAATAGTGAGTGAATAATCTGCAGCGGCGGACGTGGCACTCAGTGCCAAGACTGCTGCAGTGGTTAAAAGATGCTTAAACATAATTTTTCCCCAAAATTGCATACAATATTCGATCCACATTTGCTGATTCGAGTCGAGTCATTTCTAGTTTAAAAGGCATTTCAAACAGCAAGACGACGGTTGACGAAGCCGCTGCCACATTGCACAGCTACGGCATGCTAATTTATAAGATATTTCGCTCTGACGAATGGTCAGAATTACAAGCCAACAGCGAAACAGCTGGCGCACCAATTGATCTGGAAGATGGCTATATCCATTTCTCAACGGCAACCCAGGCTCAAGAAACGGCGGACAAACACTTTGCTGGTGCTGAAAATCTGTTTGTAGCTGCAATAGAGTCAGACGCTATAGAAACTGATCTGAAGTGGGAAGTTTCACGCGGTGGCGCCAAATTCCCACATCTCTATGCTATGTTAAAATTATCCAGTGTTGCGTGGTGTGTCGCCCTCCCGCTTGTTGAAGGACGCCACAAGTTCCCAGGTATAATGGTATGAAGCTGACAGAACGTCTTGGCCTAAAGCTTCTACACCAGCTTGATCCCGAGCGTGCGCACAGCATTTCTGTGAAAGCCCTGTTAATGGGACTTGTCCCTTTGCATGGCAGCCCTGTGACAAGTTCACGTTTGCACACCAGCGTGGGCGGAATTAAGCTGCTCAATCCCATAGGACTTGCCGCCGGGTATGATAAAAACGCTGAAGTTTTGGGTCCATTGTCCCGGGCAGGCTTTGGTTTCTTGGAAGTTGGCGCAGCAACACCACGGCCACAATATGGAAATCCTAAACCCAGAATGTACCGTCTGGCCGAAGATAAGGCAGTAATCAATCGCTTTGGGTTCAACAACCAAGGCATAGACTTTATTGCCCACCGTCTGGCCCAAAATCCAACTACTATTCCGCGTGGATTGAACTTAGGCGCCAATAAAGACAGCGATAATCGCGCAGATGATTTTGGCAGGGTTCTGACTCAAGCTGCTCCTCACATTGACTTTGCCACCATAAACGTTTCATCGCCAAACACCGAAAAGCTCCGAGATCTACAAGGAAGGGCCGCACTAGAAGATCTTTTAGGGCGGGTAAATGCTGCAAATTCGAGGCTTTCAAATCCTATTCCAATCTTCCTTAAAATCGCACCTGATCTCACAGACAGTGAAGTTCAAGACATTGCTGATTTGGCACTCAAGGCAAAAATATCAGCAATCATCTGCACCAATACCACCGTGGATCGTAGCGGTTTAACCAGTGCGTACCGAGATCAAAAAGGTGGCCTGTCCGGGCGACCTTTGTTTGAAAGGTCAACACGGATTTTAGCAAAAATATCAGCTGCTACTGATCAAAAAATTGATATTATTGGCGTCGGAGGTATCAGCTCTGCAGAGGATGCCTATGCAAAAATTCAAGCTGGCGCATGCGCGGTGCAGATTTATTCAGCCATGGTTTATCAAGGCCTTTCCCTTATCCCAAAAATTGCAAAAGGAATTGATGCAAGGCTAGCATCAGATGGGTTTGAAACTGTGCGACATGCGACCGGAACCAATACAAATTCTTGGTTATAAAACTCACCTAAATCTATGCAGCAGATCTCTCAAGCGCAGGGTATCTAACAGCTAGCGTTATGCCGCGCAGAACAAAAAATCCATTTATTGCCCACCATAACCCGTGGTTTCCAAAATTGGGCAACAATAAAACGATAAATCCGCAATAACCCAAAAAAGAAATAATCATCATATTTCGCATATCGCGCGTACGTGTGGCGCCGATGAAGACGCCATCAAGCATCCATGCTGTAGCTCCCAACAGGGGCACCATGGCGACATAGGGTAAATATAGTCGCGCAGCCATTTGCACATCAAGCTCTTTCGTCATGATATCAATTATTACAGGGCCCATAGTCCAGAAGACCAGCGCCAAAACAATGCTGGTGCCAAAGACCCAAACTGCGGTAAAACAAGCACCACGCCGTAATTGTACAGTGGCGCGTGCTCCTATCGCTTGGCCTACCAAAGTCTCAGCTGCAAACACAAATCCATCCATCGCATGAGAAGCTAAGTAGACAAATTGCAGCAATACTTGATTGGCAGCCAAGGTGATATCTCCAAGGTCTGCTCCAAAAAATAGGAAACTGACGAACCCAACTTGTAATAAGGCGGACCGAACCAAGATATCACCATTTACCTTAGCCATACGCTTCAACAGGGGCTTATCCAAAATTTGGTGCCACAATGCAGATGACACCTGTGAAACTGCTCGCCGACACAGGAATAAACCCAACAGCAAGCCCACCCACTCCGCAATAAACGTCGCGATAGCAACACCTTGAACACCCAAGTCGAGACCCAGCACAAACCAAAGGTCGAGTAGAATATTGCTAAGGTTCATCAAAAGTTGAACGCATAGCACCGCACCGGTACGCTCCTGCGCAATGAGCCATCCCGTTATCCCGTAAATTCCAATTGCTGCTGGTGCAGACCATACCCGGATAGACATATACTCTCTTGCGAGCGTTTCCACCTCTGACGAGGCTGGCGATATCCAAAACGCCGCCAAAAACAATGGCCATTGAAGCAAAATGAAAGCAAGTCCTGCAATGAGCCCAATGCCTGTTGCTCGAAAAAATAACGCGGTGACTTCGATATGATTGCCAGCGCCGAGCGCTTGGCTTGTTAAGCCAACTGTCCCCATACGAAGGAAGCCAAAAATCCAATATAGGGCTGTCAAAATGATAGCACCAATACCCACAGCACCTATAGGGGCAGCCATACCTATCTGTCCTATGACACCTGTATCAACAGCTCCCAAAAGTGGGACAGTCGCATTCGATATAACGATAGGGAGTGCTATCTTCAGTACCCGCTTGTGGGTTATTCCTAAATTATCTTTAGCCATCGCGTTGTGGCATCAAAAAGTGACCTGTAGCCTGAGCAAAAAGACGACTTCGGTTGTCTTGCCAGCCCTCGACATGCACCGAGGCGTAACGTCGTCCTGAGCGGTTCACTCGTGCACGGGCATAGGCGTCACGCGGGAGGCCAGAGCGGAGATAATCAACCGTGAGGTCTATTGTTTTAGGCAGGGCTAACTTACCGTTCTGAACCGCGGATATATTTAAGCGCTCTTCTTCAATATCCGTCCACAGAGAAGCCCAAGCAAGTCCAACAATCGCCGTTACTTCCAGAAATGCCGCCGTGGCCCCTCCATGTAAAGCTGGCAACATTGGATTACCGATCAAGTCGTCATGAAATGCCATCGTAGAGGTCAGCTCATCCCCATGGCGGTCAAAACTTACTCCAAGGAATGTAATGTATGGAACCTGACTTACAATTAAGCTCAACGCCAAATCTCGGCGGCGTTTAACTTGGGTTACGGGTTCTGGCTGTTTCATTTTGGCGCCTGCATTACTGTAAACGCGCCAGTGGCGGTTGCGACAGGTCTTTTGGTGTCTGCGTCGCAAGCAGTCGCACGAATAAAGGCTACTGTTCGGGTTACATGGTAGCATTCAGCCGTCGCGGTAATCACCTGTCCTGGCGTTGCTGGACGCATGTAGTCAATTCGAAAATCAAGTGTAGCCGTTCCCACTCCAGCATTCGGATGGGATACAACTGCTGCCCCCCCAGCTGTATCCATGAGCGCAGAAACAGCGCCACCGTGAATTACTTTGGTAACTGGGTCGCCAATCAGAGAAACATCGTAAGGCATAGAGATAACCGCGCGGCCGTCTCCAAGTTCTTCAACCACCATTCCCAGTTTGCGAGAATGTGGAATAGCTTCAATAAATTTCAACGCAGCGTCAAGAATATTTTCTTCCATACTCTCGTTTATTAAGCCGATAGCACTGGATGCCAAGCAGTTTATTTGCTCCTTCGAATTATTCTCAATTCAAATAGAAACTATTTAAAAACGCAGCCACTAAAAGCCAGACTTTTGTTGTAGCCAACATACTTAGTCCATTTCGCACCCGTAGGCGCAGTGCCCTGTATCTCAAATTACTTCTAGCAGTCACCCTGAACCCTCTTGCTGCTGTAGTTGCTAAAGCTATTTGGCGGTCCCCATTTTGATAGTGGCGTATGGATTTTAACTTCTCACTCCTTGATTTATGAACTGACGGGTTGACGGCTTGCGTGAGATACATAATCTGCTCGTTACGAGGGGGCGTTATGGAAACGGAACAAATAACATTTAAAACTATGTGCGCTCAGTTTGACGTGACCCCGAGAACTTTGCGCTACTACGAATACATCGAGCTGTTGCAACCCGAACGCAGAGGGCGTTCGCGTTTCTATGGGCCCAGAGAAATTGCCAGAATGACATTGATCCTGCGTGGCCGTCGTTTTGGTTTTAGTCTTGAGGAGTTACGCCAATGGCTTTCACTCTACGAAGAGGAAGGTAATACCGCGCAAATGCAAGCGTGGGTCCCCATCGCAGAGGAAAAACTAAACCTGCTAGAAAAGCAAAAGGCAGAAGTCACTGAGGCAATTGAGGACCTAAGACAAATGATTGGTTCAGTTTCTGCCGAACTCCCGTAACTCATCCTCCAAAGACTTATTTTGCAAAGCTTATTTTAGTCAAAAATCTATTTTTGGCCTCTTTCCTCCCTTTTACAGACTATTTTTGATGAACTAGGTGACGCCAGGTTAAAGCTTAGGATGACGTTGGGTTACACTTACGTTAACGTAAAGTGGGCGTTAATGATGAACACAACCTAAAGTCTGGTTAGTGTTGGAAGGGCAGCCCGTGGCTGAAAACAGTAAATTAATCCGAGAAATGTGTGATGAATTTAGTGTAACTCCAAGAACGTTACGGTTTTATGAAGCGAAAGAATTGTTGTTTCCCCTTCGTGAGGGAACACGCCGAATGTTTACCAAACGTGATTCTGCACGCCTCAAGCTCATTCTGCAAGGGAAACGGTTTGGATTTAGCCTCGAAGAAATACGCCAATTACTTAATATGTATGACATCGACGATCAACAAGCTACGCAATGGAAAGAAACTTATCGCATCGGCAATGAACGGCTAGCCGACATGAAAAAGCAGAGTGAAGAGCTTACGGAAGCAATTAAAGACTTAAAAGTCCAACTCGCACGGGGTCAGACACTGATTGAAAAAGCTTCAAAAAATAACCAAAAAAATAAAATACATCTCAATTAAGCCTAAAGGAAAGTTCCATGACATCCTATATCGCCCCAACCAAAGATCAACAATTTCTATTGCAAGAAGTTCTTAAGGTCAGCGCTTCAGATATTCCCGGCTATGCAGAATTAGATCCCGATTTTACGGCCGCAGTTCTTGGCGAATCTGGTCGTTTAGCGTCAGAAGTTATGGCACCTTTGAATGCTGTCGGCGACAAAGAAGGTTGTTCCCTTGAAAATGGCGTCGTGCGCACGCCAACAGGTTTCAAAAAAGCGTTTGACCAACTAAAAGAAGGGGGTTGGGCAGGAGTGGACATGCCTGAACAATATGGTGGTCAAAATATGCCTGCTGTGATGGGATCTGCTGTGAATGAACATTTTCTTGCAGCAAACCAAGCACTGTCCATGTATCATGGACTAACACATGGCGCTGCATCAGCAATTTTAGCCCACGGAACCGAAGCTCAGAAAGATACCTATCTACCCAATTTGGTCTCCTGCGAATGGACAGGAACCATGAACTTGACCGAACCACATTGTGGAACTGATCTAGGTCTCATGCGGACAAAAGCCGAAGTAAACAAAAATGGCAGCTTTGCAGTAACTGGTCAAAAAATTTTCATATCATCTGGTGAGCATGATATGGCCGAAAATATTATCCATCTCGTTTTGGCAAAAATTCCGGGCGGACCTGATGGGATAAAAGGGGTTACACTCTTCATTGTTCCTAAGTTTCTTGTAAATGAAGATGGTAGCCTTGGGGTACGTAATAATCTGAGCTGTGGTGCAATTGAAGAAAAAATGGGCATCCACGGCAATTCCACATGTGTGATGAATTATGACGGGGCCACGGGTTATGTTCTGGGTGAAACTCACAAAGGTATGCGGGCTATGTTTACTATGATGAATGAGGCCCGGCTGGGAGTCGGCATGCAAGGTTTGGGGCAAGCCAGCATTGCTTATCAAAATGCCGTTATTTACGCCAAAGACCGGCTTCAAGGGCGTGATGTCACAGGCATTAAGAACCCTGACGGTCCAGCTGATCCACTGATTGTTCACCCAGATATCCGTCGCAGCCTGATGGATCAGAAAAGTTTTATCGAGGGCGCGCGTGCATTTATTCTTTGGGGGTCATCTCTTTTTGACCAATCTCAACGCCAAGGCGATACCAACGCCGACGGCCTTCTGTCTCTGCTGACACCCGTGGTTAAAGGCTTTCTCACAGATCAAGGTTACGCAATGACCGTTCAGGCCCAGCAAGTTTACGGGGGCCACGGTTATATTGAGGAATGGGGCATGTCACAGTTTACCCGTGATGCCCGTATTGCTATGATTTATGAGGGTGCAAACGGTGTGCAGGCGCTTGATTTGGTAGGCCGGAAGTTAGGCCAAGATGGTGGTAAACATGCCATTGCATTCTTTGAAATTGTGAAAGACTTCTGCAAAAATAATCCAGAATTACCCGAATTTGTCGAACCGTTAAAGCAAGCATCTAAAGATCTTCAGGCAGCAATGATGTATTTTATGCAAAATGGCATAAAGGATCCCAACAATGCTTTAGCGGGCTCCAACGATTTCATGCATATGTTTGGTCATGTCTGTCTAGGATTAATGTGGGCACAAATGGCAAAAGCAGCGCAATCTGCGCTAGATAACGGCACTGCAGATACTGAATTTTATGAGACAAAACTAGGTACGGGACGTTATTACATGGCGCGCCAACTCCCTGCTACAGGTTTGCATCTGGCTAGAATAACATCTGGCGCTAAAAGTGTTATGGAATTAGATGCGTCTGCTTTTTAATTATACAACACTTCCACCAATATAAACGTTACATAAGCGAGGCTAATATCACTAAACACCAAAATCCTTAATCAAGTAGAGAATTTTTAGGAGATAATTATGACTGTCCAGCTGCATTGCTTTGGAGAGAGTGGTAACGCCTACAAGGCGGCGCTGACATTAGAACTTACAGGGATCAATTGGGCGCCTGTATTTGTTGATTTCTTTGGTGGACAAATGCGCAGCGATGCATACCGTGAGCTGAATATAATGGCTGAAGCCCCTTTATTAATCGATGGAGATTTCAAACTGTCTCAATCAGGAGCAATTCAACAATGGGCGGTAGATCAAAGCGGCAGATTAGGTGGTGTGCTTGAAGATAAATATGAAGTTCTCCGCTGGATTCTTTTTGATAATCACAAAATGTCATCCCAAGCAGGTATTACCCGCTTTTTGCTGAATTTTCTGCCTGAAGACAAGCGCCCTCACGAGGCTATTAAATTCGTGCAGAGCCGGATGATCGGTGCGCTTAAGACGCTTAACACACATCTTGAGGGCCGCACATGGCTTGTTGGCAAGGACATGACAATCGCTGATATAGCAAACTGCGGATATCTATTTTACACAGAACCCTATGGATTTGTGCGGACTGACTGGCCCCATATAGATGGATGGCTGAAACAGATTGAGACAACACCTGGTTGGAAACACCCGTATGATTTGATGCCCGGCAACCCTTCTGATCGCGTTTAAAGGAAAAGAAAATGACCGAAGCCTATATTTATGATGCAATACGTACCCCTCGGGGCAAGGGCCGTAAAGACGGCAGTCTGCATGAGGTCACAGCATCTCGCCTGTCTGCAGTGGTTTTAAATGCTTTAAAGCAACGTAATGGGCTTGAAGGCCATGCTGTTGAAGATGTTATTTGGGGCAATGCTACCCAAGTCATGGAGCAAGGTGGATGCCTTGCCCGAACCGCAGTCTTGGCGTCTGAATTGGATCAGAGCATTCCAGGGCTTTCAATTAACCGTTTTTGCGCAAGCGGCATGGAAGCCGTCAATCTAGCTGCTAATCAAATCAAAGGTGGGGCCGGTGCTGCTTACATCGCTGGCGGAGTTGAAATGATGAGCCGGATTGCGATGGGCAGCGATGGCGCAGCCATTGCCGTCGATCCGTCCTTGACAATGGAGCACTACTTTGTGCCTCAAGGTATTTCTGCAGACATCATTGCCACCGAGTATGGCTTCTCACGTGATGATGCGGATATGTTAGCAGTTGAAAGTCAAAAGCGTGCAGCCGCTGCATGGACAGACAAGCGCTTTAACGGTTCAGTTGTAGCAGTGCGCGATATCAATGGATTGCCAATTTTAGAGCGAGACGAATATCTGCGTCCTGGCACAGACATGCAATCACTCGGTGGGCTGAAGCCTGCTTTTAAAGACATGGGTGAGAGCATGCCTGGTTTCGATAAAATTGCTCTAATGAAATATCCACACCTTGAGCACATCAACCACATCCACCACGCAGGAAACTCCTCCGGAATCGTTGACGGCGCGGCAGGTGTTTTAATTGGATCCAAAGAATATGGTCAGGCTAATGGGATCAAACCAAGGGCAATCATTCGCTCAACTGCAAAAATTGGGACGGATCCCACTATCATGCTAACAGGCCCAGTCCCAGTAACTGAAAAAATTCTTGCCGAGAGCGGTATGTCCATTGACGATATTGATTTGTTTGAGGTCAACGAGGCTTTTGCATCCGTTGTGCTTCGCTTCATGCAGGCCTTCAGTGTGGATGAAAGCAGAGTAAACGTTAACGGTGGCTCTATAGCTATGGGTCACCCTTTGGGCGCTACGGGCGCGATTATAATCGGAACCTTGCTCGATGAGTTAGAACGCAGTGGCAAAGGCACCGGACTTGCTACGCTTTGTGTTGCGTCAGGGATGGGTGCAGCAACCATTATCGAGCGTGTTTGAAGCTGTGCTTAAGGGACTAAGGATTTGGACTATGATTTGCTCCTGGCGGGTTAATCCACGTAGGGGAAACTCCTCTCCTTAATTATGCTATAAATGCTTTGGGCCACTTTGTTAAGGTAGCTCGGCCAGACCCAATATGAAGGGATATCAGATGTCTGATTTTACCAAAACACATGATGCTGACGGCATCGCCACAATAACTTGGGATTGCTATGAGCGCCCAATGAACGTGATGAGCGAACAGGGTTTCTTCGATCTTGACGTAATGGTCGATGACTGTCTCGCTGATGAAACAGTCAAGGGTGTCATAATCACATCTGCAAAGGCAGATTTTGCAGCGGGTATGGATCTAAGTGTGATTGCGCAAACCAAAGAAAAAAATCCAGAAAACCCCGCGCAAGGTTGCTTTGAGATGGTTACTCAAATTCATAAAATCCTTCGCAAAATTGAACTTGCTGGTATGGATTTCAAAACTAAGAAAGGCGGCAAACCTTTTGTGGCTGTCTTGCCTGGAACTGCACTAGGTATTGGTTTGGAAATTCCACTCGCGTGCCATCACATTATTGCGGCAGACAACCCCAAGGCTAAAATTGGCTTACCAGAAATAAAAGTTGGTATTTTTCCCGGTGCCGGTGGCACCACCCGCCTCGTCCGCAAATTGGGTGCAATGGGCGCCAGTGCCATTTTACTAGAAGGCAAACTAAACAACCCTTCTAAAGCAAAAGCTGCAGGCATCATTGATGCTGTTAGCATGACCCCAATGGATGATGCTAAAGCTTGGATTTTAGCGGCAAAAGATGCAGATCTGGTTAAAGTTTGGGATGCTAAGGGCTATAAAATGCCTGGAGGAACACCATATCACCCAGCCGGTTTCATGACTTTTGTTGGGGCTTCAGCCATGGTGAACGGTAATACGATGGGTGTTTATCCCGCGGCCAAGGCATTACTTAGTGCGGTTTATGAGGGCGCTTTAGTCCCGTTCGATACTGCTCTAAAAATTGAAACACGGCACTTCACCTCCGTATTAGTTAACCCGTCTTCTTCTAACATGATCCGTAGCCTATTTATCAATAAAGGGGCGTTAGAAAAAGGCGCCGTACGGCCCACCGGACTACCAGACCAAATCACTCGTAAAGTTGGGGTCGTGGGTGCAGGCATGATGGGAGCGGGAATCGCTTTGGTTTCAGCACAGGCTGGCATTGAAGTTGTGCTGATAGACCAAAAGCAGGAAAGCGCAGACAAAGGTAAAGCCTATGTCGAAGCTTATTGCGATAAAGGAATTGCGCGTAAAAAAACTACGGTAGAGCAGAAAGAGACCTTATTAAAACATATCACTGCAACAGCTGACTATAAAACTTTGTCAGATTGCGATTTGATAATTGAAGCAGTTTTTGAAGACCCGTCAATCAAAGCTACGGTTACCAAGGCGGTAGAGGCTATTATCCCTGAAGATTGTATCTTTGCAACCAACACCTCAACCCTGCCAATTTCCGATTTGGCAAAAGCGAGTGCGCGCCCTGAACAATTCATTGGCATACACTTTTTCAGTCCAGTTGAAAAAATGCTACTAGTCGAGATTATCAAGGGCAAAAACACTGGTGATCGTGCTGTGGCAAAAGCGTTGGATTACGTACGTCAGATCCGCAAGACACCTATTGTGGTTAACGATGCCCGTTTTTTCTATGCCAACCGCTGCATCATACCCTACATCAATGAGGGCATTCGCATGGTCAAGGAAGGCGTAGAGCCTGCATTGATTGAGAATGCTGCAAAGTTGATGGGAATGCCGCTTGGACCACTTCAACTTAATGACGAAACATCCATCGACCTTGGGGTTAAGATAGCCAAAGCTACGAAGGCTGCAATGGGTGAGGCCTATGATAACGATGAAGCAGACGAAGTTTTGTTTTGGCTTTTTAATCAGGGCCGTTTGGGACGTAAGTCAGCGGCTGGCTTCTATGAGTATGATACTCGTGGTAAACGTGTCGGCATCTGGCAAGGGCTACGCGACCAATACACCAAGCACGGTGCAAACCTTGATTTACTTGAGGTCCAACATCGCCTGATGTTTGCTCAAACCTTAGAAGCCGTACGTGCGTTAGAGGAAGGTGTTCTGATGGATGTACGTGAAGGCGATGTGGGCGCAATACTAGGCTGGGGCTTCGCGCCTTGGACAGGTGGTCCATTGTCATGGTTTGACATGTTGGGGGCAAGTTATGCCGCCGCACGCTGTGATGATTTAGAGGCCAGCTATGGACCACGGTTCAAAGCGCCTGATTTATTGCTTGAAATGGCAGAAGAAGGTGACGGATTTTACTCCCGTTTCGCAACATAACCTAACTACTTCTCATTAGATGCGCTGCCTGCTTGGCTACGCATCTTACCAATTTAGTTAAACAGTCGGTGACGTACGAGATCTTATGGTTATTAGAATACCAGTGCCAATAATAATTCCAATCCCACATAAGCCCACGATCCCTAGCATTTCACCAAAGAGTAACCAGGCTGTAATGCTGGCGAAAATAAGCATCGAGTATTCGAAGATTGAGACATATGTAACTTCTCCAATGAGGTAAGCCTTCATTATAAAGCCCAAACCAACAAGCGAAAAAATAGCTTGGATAATTATCCAAATCCAGACCTGAAAGGAGGGCCAAACCCAGGCTCGAGTTAGATAGTTGTTCTGATCACCTGGAATGAAATAAAAATATAGAATACCGATACCACCAAAAATTAGCATAAGGAACATATAGGACCATAAGAGTGCAACAGCACTTTCACCCTCACACCATTTACGCGTAGCCACGTTTCCAAACGCATACATCAGTCCTGCGATCACGGGGATAAGGTTAGCCCAACTCAATCCACCAACCTCAGGGTTCAGCACCATAAGTGTTCCCACAAACCCAGCAAGGGCGGTCATTAGCCTTATTGGACCAATAGCCCTCCGAGACCATACAGCATCAATTAACATTACCAACACAGGCGCGGTAAACAGCCCTGCCGCTACAGCTGAGATCGGGAAGAAGCCCAAACTGCCAAAATAGATAAACATTGCACTAGCTAAAAACATATTCCGTCCAAGAACCGGCCAGATGCGTTTGGGCTTCAACTTCCAACCCACGGCCAGCCCAAAAAGAACGATTACAGGTACTGCTATTAAACTACGTAAAAAGTGAAATTGCCAAAGGCCAATTTCGATAGCAATAAATTTTACAAAATTGTCGATGACACCAACAATTGCCATTCCGGTCACCATTAACAAAATTGATGCAAATGTTTTTGATTTTTCATCCATTTCCAATGAATGGCCTCTTGAAAACATTCGCGCAAGCACGATAGTGCCAATCAAATGGGAGGAATGCGACATGGGCTGGATGACAGACGAAAGCGGTTTAAATAAGTGCGAAGCAAATTATGTACCCCTTACACCCCTATCTCATATACAGCGGGCAGCTTCAGTTTTTGCAGAGCACACTGCAGTTGTTTACGGCTCACATCGCGTAACCTATCGTGAATATCATGCCCGAGTAAGCAAATTAGCCAGCTCTCTAACCAAACTGGGTGTCATGCCAGGCGACGTTGTTGCAACGCTCATTCCAAATATAACTGCTCAAATAGAGGCAAGCTTCGGTGTCCCGGCATGTGGCGCAGTTCTAAACACTATTAATACCAGGCTCGATGCAGATACGATTGCCTATATTTTTGATCATGGTGGCGCAAAAATAGCCATGGTCGATACACAGTTTCTACCAGAAGTTGAAGCAGCTCTTAATCGCATGGACGGCACACCACCTCGGATCATCGAAATTGCTGATGCTGAGGCTGGATTTCAAGCTACCGGTAATTATCCAGAGTATGAAGATTTCATCAAAAATGGAGATCCAAATTATTCTTGGATAATGCCCCACGATGAATGGGAAAGCCTAGCTCTCAATTATACCTCCGGCACCACCGGCAGGCCAAAAGGTGTCGTGTACCATCACCGTGGAGCGTATTTAATGACAATGGGCACGCCGATAAGCTGGCATATGACGTTAAACCCAGTGTTTATGGCCATAGTCCCTCTTTTTCATTGCAATGGTTGGAACCACACATGGATGATGCCCCTGTTGGGCGGCACAGTTGTAGGCTGTCGCGATATATCTGCAAAGGTTATTTATGATGGTATCGCAGATGAGGGCGTAAGTCATTTCGGCGGCGCTCCCATTGTTTTGAATTTGATTGTAAATGCTATTGAAAGTGATCGCCGCTCGTTTGAGCACACCGTTGAAGTTTTCACGGCCGGCGCCCCACCAGCACCCGCAACATTGGCTGGAATTGGTAAGCTTGGCTTCAATGTCACGCAAGTTTACGGCCTGACCGAAACATACGGGCATGTTGTGGAATGCCTTTGGAACTCGGCATGGGACGACTTGGAAGAAGACGAGAAATCTGCGATCAAAGCACGTCAAGGTATTGCAATGCCAATGATGGATATGACCACAGTCGTTGATGAAAGAGGTGTCCAAATTCCGATGGATGGATCAACACAGGGTGAAATAGTAATGCGCGGTAACTCCGTTATGAAGGGCTATTACAAAAACCCCTCAGCCACGGAAAAAGCATTTTCAGGCGGCTACTTCCATTCTGAAGACATTGCCATCCAACATCCCAACGGGATGATGCAAATAGCTGATCGCATGAAAGATATCATTATTTCAGGTGGTGAAAATATCTCAAGCATCGAGGTAGAAGGCGCTATAATGGCCCATCCCGCAGTCAGCCTCTGCGCAGTAGTGGCCAAGCCAGATGACAAGTGGGGTGAGGTGCCTTGCGCGTTTGTTGAGCTTTTGCCGGATCATACCTCATCCGAAGGTGAAATAATTTCCTTTGTGCGGGGTAGCCTAGCCAGTTTCAAAACACCAAAACGGGTTTTGTTCCAAGATTTACCCAAGACCTCTACTGGCAAAATTCAGAAATTTGAACTCCGCGTCATTGCAAAAGACACTTAGGGATATTATCTAATTTTCCCCTCGAGATTGGAAGCCGTTGCGGTTATAATCTATTGCGCCTACTCTGTTCAAAAGAGGCAGGGCAGGCCTAAATGACAGCACTTAAAA
Organism: Planktomarina sp.; assembly: GCA_028822275.1. Lineage (GTDB taxonomy): Bacteria > Pseudomonadota > Alphaproteobacteria > Rhodobacterales > Rhodobacteraceae > Planktomarina. The sequence continues at coordinate 28,404 of JAPKEA010000001.1, forward strand.
TATACGAACGACTTGAATGTACTGGGCTATGGCGCCTTGATCGAGAGACACAACGACGTGAAGTTGTAGTCTCATTTGGACAGGCAAGTCTTGTTCTAACGAATATACAAAATAAACCTCTAACACACTGGTCACTAGCTGCGATTGAGATTCATAAAGGCGAGGCAGGACAAACAATATTAAAACCAGGCGAGGATTCAAACGAAACCCTCGAGATTTCTGACAAGATAATGCTTGATGCTATATCCCAAGTTCAAAAAGCAATCTTAAAAAACCATCCACACCCCGGCAGGCTTAGGAAAATCTTAACAATTACATTTCTGTCTTTATTAGCATTAATCGGAGTATTTTGGGCACCCCAAGCCATTGAGCGTTATGCTGTAAAAATGCTTCCTCAAATCAAACGCGCTGAATTAGGTCAGGCGATCGCTGATCAGATTGGGAATATTGCAGGCCCATTTTGTCAGGGACCGGACGGCACCACGGCCGCAGCACAATTAGCGACGCGACTTAGTACTGGAGAACCTTTAAAGTTTTTAATTTTACCAGGTCATAGAGACAAGGTAGTGACCTTGCCAGGCGGTATCGTTATCTTATTCGAAACTATGATGACGCAGACTAATGATCCAAAAGTGCTAGTTGGCAAAATCTTATCCGCGCGTGCCGAAGAAACCCGAAACGACCCCCTGAACCGATTGATGTCTGATGCGGGACCCTTAACCGCACTGAGGTTAATTGCGTCAAGTGCGCTTTCTGGAAAACAGCTTAACGAGCTCGCCAAAATTGCTTTATCATCCACTAAAATACAAATTACTGCTGAAGAATTACTCGCGGAATTTAAGTCCGTGGAGGTTAACTCTACCCCATATGCCAAGTCAGAGCTCAAAGATGATGATCCAACTCGTCTGGAATTGATTGCCCAGGACCCCTATCCGGCAGGTGCCACAAGAATTGTACTAGAGGATGGAGCATGGTTGGTACTGCAATCAATATGCACTGATTTGTAAAAAGTCGTAACACTTATTGGTTCTAGATAGGTATCCATTTATTTAGTCCCAAACATCCGGTCGCCCGCATCTCCTAGACCCGGTAAAATGTAACCAATATCACTCAGCTTTTCGTCGACAGCAGCTGTTACAATATCGACATCTGGGTGGGCGTCTTGCATCCGTGCGATCCCCTCAGGGGCTGCCAGCAGGCATAAAAATTTTATGTCGTGCGCTCCAGCCTGCTTTAGCAAATCAATAGCAGCAACACTCGAGTTTCCAGTCGCAAGCATTGGGTCAACGGCAATTACCACTCTCTCAGACATATTGTCCGGAACTTTGAAATAATACTGAACTGGTTGAAGCGTTTCCTCATCACGGTAAAGGCCAACAAAGCCCACTCGTGCCGAAGGAATCAGCTCAAGCACCCCATCTAGAAGACCATTCCCTGCTCTTAATATTGAAATCAAAGCAAGTTTCTTCCCAGCCAAAACAGGGGCCTTCATCTCCATCATCGGCGTTTCAATTGAGCGATACTCGGTAGGTAAATCACGGGTGACTTCATATGCTATGAGATGGCTTATTTCACGCAGTAGTTGGCGAAATTGGTTGGTCGGCGTGGCCTTATCGCGCATCAAAGTCAACTTATGCTGCACAAGCGGATGTTCAACAACAGTTAGGGTCATTAGGTGTCCAATCTTTTTGAAATAATTTCTTTTGTAGCTGCATCACAAAATGCAGCCTCCAGTGCCGTCTGGTTTAGCCTCTTGAAATCGTCACTTCCCCATCCAAATGCCCGTTCAAGTTCGTCGAACTCACGTGTCATTGTGGTATGGAAAAACGGTGGGTCATCCGTGCTCACTGTCACCTTCACGCCTGCGTCTCGCAGTTTGGCTATAGGGTGCTCAGCAAAACTAGGAAACACACCTAGCGCAACATTTGAACCAGGATTAACTTCTAAAACAATACCAGTTTCAGCCAAATAACGTACCAAATTGAGATCATTGATTGAGTGGACACCGTGTCCAATACGCTGAACTTTAAGGTCGTTGACTGTCTCCCAAACTGACTGAGAGCCGCCCCACTCTCCAGCGTGGCTGGTTAGACGCAGGCCGGCTTCGCGGGCTATGTCGAATGCATAAGCGAAGTCGGTGGCCCGACCAACATCTTCAGCACCGGCCATACCAAAACCAACAATCCAATCGCTAGCTGTTTCCGCTGCACATTTCGCAGTTTCTCGTGCTTTTTCAGGACCAAAGTGCCGAATGCAAGTGACTATACCTTTTAGCGTAACACCCTCAACATGCGCCTCTTGCATTGCTGCCAAATATTCACGCCAAGCGCCTAAGTCCCGTCCACCACAAAAATCAGGGGAAATAAAAGCTTCAGCATATACAACATTGTGCTCTGCCAAATTCTCCAAAACAGATTGGGTCAGGCGCTTGAAATCATTGGGCGATTGCAGCGCCTGCGTGGCGGCTTCATATGTAGATAGGAACTCTCCAAAGCCATCGTATTTATAATTCCCATTCTCATCAAATATCTTCTGGAGATCAACCGATTTTTCTTTGGCTAAACCGCGAATAAACGCCGGGTCTGCTGCGCCCTCAAGGTGCAAATGCAACTCGATTTTAGGAAATGATTTCCAGCTCATAAGAAACTCCTACCTAGGCCATGTGCGGTCACTTCCAAATGTGCAGCAACACTTGCGGCGACATCGATAAATTGAATGTTACCTATTGCCCGTAACCTAGGTTCAAAATTTTCACAATGCACCAAAACAGGTACTTGTTCACGGGTATGATCACTACCTTTCCATGTTGGATCATTTCCATGATCTGCAGTAAAAATTACCAAATCATCAGGTTCAGTTTTCCCAAGAATTAAACCAATCTCAGCATCAAACCACTCAAGCGCCCTTGCGTACCCTTCGACATCCCGGCGGTGCCCGTACAAGGAATCAAACTCAACAAAATTTGCAAACGTGAGGCTGCCCACGGGTGCGTTTTCAACTTCGTCTGCCAGATACTGCATCAGCTGCGCGTCCGTCCCTTTGCGGCACCGGCTAATCCCACGCATAGAAAAAATATCACCTATTTTACCAACCGCGTGTACTGCATGCCCGGCGTCGAACACCCAATCACAAAGGGTTGGGGAGGGTGGATCTATGGCAAAGTCCCGTCGGTTTTGCGTACGTGTAAAACCAGCAGCCTCATCACCAATGAAAGGCCTTGCAATCACCCGTCCAACCCGCATTTTATGCAAAATGGCGGCAACTTTCTTACAAAGATCATATAATTTTTGCAGCCCAAAATGTTCCTCATGGGCTGCAATCTGAAAGACACTATCAGCAGATGTATAGCAAATTGGGAGACCTGAGCAAATATGCTCAGCTCCAAATTTCTCAAGCACTGGTATGCCAGAAGCATGACAGTTTGCCAAACTTCCACCCGCTAAGTCGGTGATGGCACTCATCACCACTTGTGGAAATATAGGGACTGTTTTTGGAAAAAAATGCCAATCCCAGGGGACAGGAACACCCGCCAACTCCCAGTGTCCAGAGGGTGTATCTTTACCATTTGATACTTCGGTTGCTGAAGCCCAGCACGCATCCGCTGGTGTCTCCCATGGAGAACTCATTCCACTGGCGTTTTCCAAAGCTGCCCCTAAACCCAAGCGAGCAAGATTGGGCACCTTCAAATCGCCACCTCGAGCTTTGATGACGTGACCCAGTGTATTTGCTCCAAGATCGCCAAACTTTTCAGCATCTGGTGCACCACCGCAGCCAAGCGAATCTAAAACAATCAAAAATGCGCGGCTCATGGGGCAATCCGTTCCAAAATCAAAGGACGGAGTGTTGGGGCTTCTGCGCCTAATACTATGGCATTTTGAACTGCTTTGGTAATTTTTGGTCCGATTGTTTTTTCAGAACAATGGAGCAGTGCAATCGGTTGGCCTTTTTTCATCTTTTTCCCAAGAGGTGCGATCTCAGAAAGTCCAACAGAATGATCTATTTGGTCGTCTTCACGTTGGCGTCCACCACCAAGCTCGACAACAATCTGACCCAATGCCGTGCCATCTATTTCTTGGATATACCCGTCATCAGTGGCCAGAACTTCATTTGACGGTGCTATTGTTAGGTAATCTTCCCAGCGATCAGCAAAGTTTGCAGGCCCTTTTTGGGCAGCTACCATCTCGCCAAATTTAGCCTTTGCACTGCCATCTGTTAGGGTTTTTATCATTTGGTCGCGTGCACCTTTTTCGGTATGAAAAAAATGGGCCTGGACCAAAAGCTGAGTGCCCAGCTCTATCGCTACATCCACCATTCCGCCATTGGCACTTTCGAATGCACGCATCACATCTGCAACCTCGACGGCATTACCGATGCTTGGTAAGAGCGGTTGGTTCATATCCGTGATAAGCGCACTCGTCGGGCAGCCAGCTCCATTGGCTGTTTTGACCAAGGCATGCGCCAGAACAATGGCCTCTTGCAAATCTTGCATCACAGCCCCAGATCCAGTTTTAACATCAAGAACTAAAGCTTGAAGACCTGCAGCAAGCTTTTTCGACAAAATAGATGAGGTAATCAAATCTAGAGATCGCACCGTACCTGTTACATCACGTACGGCGTATAATCTTTGGTCCGCCGGTGCGATAGTTGCAGATGGTGCCACAATTGCACAGCCAACTTTGGCCACTATTGCTTTAAATTGCTTTACAGAAAACTCAGTTTGAAAACCTGGAATAGCTTCCAGCTTATCAAGGGTACCACCAGTGTGTCCAAGCCCACGCCCTGAGATCATCGGAACAAAGGCGCCTGCCGCCGCCAGCATAGGCGCTAGTAACAGGGAAACGGCATCACCTACGCCTCCAGTAGAATGTTTATCAATAACTTTTCCAGGAAGATCCCATTGCAAAACTTCTCCACTGTCTCGCATGCCCAAAGTTAATGCCACGCGCGCCTCATCAGTCAATCCGTGCTGACAGACCGCCATCGCAAAAGCACCGGCTTGTGCATCACTCACAGCTTCACTTCCCAAGCCTTTGGCAAAAGTATTCACAGCATCCCGAGAAACAATGTGGCCTTCACGCAGGGCAAGCAGCAGATCACGGGCTTGCATTAGCTATCAGAAACCGTAACACCGGCTTCAAGATACGCGAGGCTAAAAGCACCTGGTAAAAGTGCAGACACCGTCATCACATCTTGTCCACCCCCAGCTGCAACCATGGTGACTGCGACATCTCCACTGGCAAATTCAGAAAGCTTCTGGCGGCAGCCACCACAAGGAGGAACTGGTCGATCTCCGCCTGCGATAACAGCAACCTCCGAAATTTCATACTCCCCAGCAGCGCACATCGCCGCAATAGCTCCTGCCTCGGCACAAGTTCCTTCTGGGTAAGCCGCGTTTTCAACATTGCAGCCCACGTATATCGCACCACTCGCTGTACGAATTGCAGCGCCCACATAAAATTTAGAATACGGGGCATATGCTTTTTCGCGCACGTCAGTGGCGGCTTTGATTAGGTTTTTGCTCATTCCTTTACTTTGAACCATTTAGTAAAATACGCAAGTAATAGCAGCTAAAAATGTCCATTTTTGGAAATACTAACAAGTCACAGGGTGAGGATTAATTTGTAGTAGAACTTAAAATATGAGTCTCAAAAACACCAGGCAGGCTAACCTCTAGGAGCTCTAGGTTATCCGAGGGCTCCTTGTATAAGACGGCCATCAGCGGCGGAATCACAAAGGCATCACCAGCACTCAAAACCTGAGCCTCTTGGCCCTGCGCCTCCAAAACCAGTTCTCCAGCCAATACAAAAGTGAAATGGATGTCACTATTATGGGAAGTCAAAACAGGACAGCCTTGCCCACGTCGCACAACACTAACCCCAGCAATACCTTGCGTATTAGAATTAATTGTTGTGTCACAAGCTTCAAACCCTGGCAAACGAAACGGCTCCCAAACAGCCTGTTCCGCTTTATGATGAACGAATTTCTGTCCATCAAATTTTCGGTCAGGGTCAATATCTGCAGTAGGCAGTTCCAAAATATGATCGATTGTTGTTGTATGCTCTGCTGGAACCCCTATCTCGATCACTTCAATATTGTCGCTAGCAAAGAGAACGCGATGCCTAATTTCAGGTGGTTGGATGACACAATCACCAGCATAAAGCCGGAACTGTGGGCCTTGATCTTCGTAGACCAAATCAACCCAGCCTTTGTAACAATAGATTAGTTGAAAACCAACAGAATGAAAATGCACCATGTCAGGCACGGGACCACCATCGGGAATTCGAATATGACTGGCAATGATAGAGCCTCCAAGGCGGCTGGGTATAAGATCACGATACTGCATACCAGCCCGACCAATCACCCAAGGCGATTGATCTGCCATGCGCCGCACTACAAAAGCATGTTTTGTGGGCGGCATAACCACTGGTGGCGCCAATTGCACTATTTGAATACGAGTACCATTTGGAGCCACCAGTTCAGTTTGTCCACCTGCAATCAAAATAGGGTCATCACAGAGAATGCGCAGAACTCCTGGCGCCACATCAGCCCCTTTTTGGACACGCAACCTGAGACCAAATCCAGAAAATATGGCAACATTTGGATCATCTGCAGGGAATATCGCATCCATCTTCATTCCTAAAACCTCAGTAAAAAAAGGAATGTCTTCCCGTAACTCTTTGGTTGGCAACAAGACCTCAGCACGGATATTTTGCATAGTGACGCTCTACATAACTAAAGGTTAAAATTACCCTAAACTCCACGAGTTTCTCAAGGGATGCAACATCACACTCTACTTTACCAAAAATCAATCCTCCGCAATTTGCACCATTTTCCAAGTTGGCAGCGGCGGCGCCTTGCACGACAGATGCGCATAAGAGATAACAGATTGAAAATTTAGCCTAAAAAGGTACGTGATAGGATGTCATACAGAGATATTTATGAAGGTTGGAAAGCGGACCCCGAATCATTCTGGATGAAAGCCACAGAGGCCATTGATTGGGTCAAGCCACCCTCACGCGCTCTATGGTCAGATGATGCTCCACTCTACGAATGGTTCAAAGATGCTCAGGTAAACACATGTTACAATGCCGTGGATCGGCACGTTGCCGCGGGAAATGGCGACCGTGTTGCCATAATTTACGATAGTCCAATAACCAATCAAAAATCAAAAACAACATTTAGAGAACTACAGATGCAGGTTGCCGCACTTGCTGGTGGCTTGGCGGCGAAAGGTATTTCTGCCGGAGACCGGGTCATTATTTATATGCCAATGGTCCCCGAGTCATTGGTCGCAATGCTAGCTTGTACCCGAATAGGTGCAGTGCACTCCGTTGTCTTTGGTGGCTTTGCTGCAAATGAGTTAGCGGTGCGAATTAATGATGCAACACCAAAAGCGATTATAGCAGGGTCCTGTGGCGTTGAGCCAGGCCGGGTTGTGGAATACAAACCTCTTCTAGATGGCGCGATTGAGATGGCTGAGCATAAACCAGAGTTCACAGTCATTTTTCAACGAACAGAATGTAAAGCAGAACTTGGCCCAATCGATGTAGAATGGCACGATCTTCAAGCTGGTACTATTCCCGCAAAATGTGTTGCCGTCTCAGGCGATCACCCAGCTTACATTCTCTATACATCTGGGACGACAGGAGCTCCCAAAGGCGTGGTTCGTCCAACAGCTGGTCATTTGGTCGCCTTGAATTGGACAATGAAAAATATCTATAATGTTGACCCAGGAGAAGTATTTTGGGCTGCCTCTGATGTTGGTTGGGTCGTCGGACACTCCTACATTTGCTATGCACCCCTAATTCACGGCAACACAACGGTTGTTTTCGAAGGTAAGCCCGTTGGAACTCCCGACGCCAGCACTTTCTGGCGCGTTATAGAAGAGCATGACGTGCGCAGCTTCTTCACCGCTCCAACTGCCTTACGCGCCATAAAGCGAGAAGACCCAACTGGCAACTTGATCAAGAATTTTGATATGTCACGCCTAAGGGCACTGTATTTAGCAGGCGAGCGCGCAGATCCAGATACTATCATATGGGCCCAAAGGGTTATGGGTGTGCCAGTTTATGACCATTGGTGGCAAACTGAAACCGGCTACACTATCGCAGGCAACCCAGCTGGCATCGAGAAAATGCCAGTTAAGATTGGATCTCCATCCGTAGCCATGCCTGGCTATGATGTTCAAATCCTCAACGAAGGAGGGGATCAAATTAAAGCTGGGGAGCTAGGCGCAATCGCCATAAAACTGCCCCTACCACCCGGCACTTTACCAACTCTTTGGAAAGCGCCAGAACGTTTTGTGAGTTCTTATTTGACCACTTTTCCAGGTTATTATGAAACTGGCGACGCAGGCATGATTGATGAAGACGGCTATCTCTACGTCATGGCGCGCACTGATGATGTAATCAATGTCGCCGGGCACCGACTGTCAACTGGTGCAATGGAAGAAGTGTTAGCAGCTCATCCCGAAGTTGCAGAATGTGCTGTTATTGGAGTGGGTGACAATCTTAAAGGTCAACTCCCAATGGGATTTTTATGCCTGAATAAAGGCTGTACACTTTCAGAGGCTGAAGTAGTTTTGGATGTTGTGAGGTTGGTCCGTGAGAAGATAGGGCCGGTAGCTGCTTTTAAATTAGCTTGCGTTGTTAATCGCCTACCAAAAACACGATCTGGTAAAATTTTGCGCAGTACGATGGTTAGTATTGCTGATAGCAGACCATTCAAAGCCCCCGCAACAATTGACGATCCAGAAATTCTTGATGAGATCAAAATTGCTCTGCAAAATTTGGGTTATGCAAAATAAAATCAGAAAGTAGAATCCACACTTAAGTGACCCATGGTCCTTACGTTTGTGGAGATCATTAGAAAAAAGTTTAAACAGCAGTTTAGATTATGCAAATTGCTCCTGGATCAATCTTTCTTCCAATCCATGTCCGGGATCAAAGAGCAACCTATGTGAAATGTCACCCGCACTTTCTATTTCAACACTATTTACATCTCGAACGGAGCGACTATCAGCGTCCGCCATGACTGGCCTTTTTTCGGGGTCGATTACTTCAAACCTAACTTTTCCAACTTTTGGCAACACGGCCCCTTGCCACCTACGTGGGCGGAAAGCCGCGATGGCAGTAAGCGCCAGAACCTCTGATCCAATTGGTAAAATTGGACCATGCGCAGAATAATTATAAGCGGTAGATCCCGCAGGTGTTGCTACTAATGCACCATCACAGTCTAGTTCATTTAAACGTAATTTTTCATCAACATAAATACGCAATTTTGCAGCCTGAGGGCCTTGCCGCAATAAAGAAACCTCATTGATCGCCAACTCGGTGTGCCGACTCCCGTCTGTACAGACCGCTATCATACGTAACGGGTTTATAACTGCCTCTTCTGCTGCCTGTAATCGCTCCAACAAACCATCTAAAGAAAATTCATTCATTAGGAAGCCGACTGTACCCCGGTTCATGCCATAAACAGGTATGTTGAGATGCTCAGTCGCATGAAGCGTTTGCAACATGAACCCATCTCCACCAAGCGCCACTATGATCTCCGCATCGTCCAACTCAAAATTCCCAAATTTTTTAACAAACGAGGCCAACGCTGATTGCGCCAATTCAGCTGAGCTGGCTAAGAAGGCTATTTTCACGCGATTATTTTTAGGCATTTGGGAAACTCCGTTTCCGCACCCTAAGCTGGGCGGGGTTTAAAACGCAAGCAATGCAAAGAATCACTTGATTTAGGTCAATAAGTCGCGGCATCAGTCTTTGACATTTCCTTTAGGAAACTCAAATAGGGATACATGTCACTCCAGGAGAAAAGCCATGTCAAATAATACCGTAGGATTTTTCAATGCAGATTTGTCACAAACAGATCCGGCCTTGGCTAAAGCCATTGACCAAGAACTTGGTCGCCAACGCGATGAAATAGAATTGATTGCATCTGAGAACATTGTTTCAAAAGCGGTTTTACAGGCGCAAGGCTCAGTAATGACAAACAAGTATGCAGAAGGCTATTCAGGTCGTCGCTACTATGGCGGCTGCCAATACGTTGATATCGCAGAAGACCTTGCCATTGAACGTGCTTGTAAGCTTTTTGACTGTAATTTTGCAAATGTGCAGCCCAACTCGGGAAGCCAAGCGAACCAAGGCGTATTTCAAGCTCTGCTTCAGCCCGGTGATACGATCCTTGGGATGTCACTTGATGCAGGAGGCCACCTTTCGCATGGTGCAGCCCCTAACCAATCTGGAAAATGGTTCAACCCAATCCAGTACGGAGTGCGTAAAGAAGACAATTTGCTCGACTACGATCAAGTACAAACACTAGCGACACAGCACAAACCAAAGCTCATCATTGCTGGCGGTTCAGCAGTGCCACGCCAGATCGATTTCAAACGTATGCGTAAAATTGCTGACAGCGTCGGTGCATATCTGCACGTAGATATGGCCCACCTTGCTGGCCTTGTTGCCGCCGGTGAACACCCAAGCCCATTTCCCCATGCGCATGTTGCTACCACAACTACCCACAAAACGTTGCGTGGCCCACGTGGTGGTATGATTTTGACCAACGATGAAGTTTTGGCCAAGAAGTTCAACTCAGCTATCTTCCCAGGCATTCAAGGCGGCCCCTTGATGCATGTGATTGCAGCAAAAGCTGTTGCATTTGGTGAGGCTTTGAAACCGGAATTCAAAACTTACATTCAAAATGTAATCAAAAATGCTCAAGCCCTGTCAGATCAGCTGATCAAAGGCGGCTTAGATACTGTTACGCATGGTACCGATACGCATGTGCTACTGGTTGATTTGCGTCCTAAAGGCGTCAAAGGCAACTCTACCGAGAAAGCGCTTGGTCGAGCACATATCACCTGCAACAAGAATGGTGTCCCGTTTGATCCAGAAAAGCCAATGGTAACAAGCGGCATTCGGTTAGGCAGCCCTGCTGGGACAACCCGCGGATTTAACGAAGATGATTTTCGCCAAATTGCCGATTGGATTATAGAAGTTGTGGATGGCTTGGCTGCGAATGGCGAAGAAGAAAACACAGCGGTTGAGGCTAAAGTAAAAGCCGAAGTCGCCGAACTATGCGCACGCTATCCGCTCTACTGAGATCAAGACGGTGGGTGGGACACTTTTAGGGCGGCCCCACCCGACCTAAGTACGATCAGTCTACGTTCTCTATGTCTGACAAACTGGGCACATTGCGATGCACGAGATCCGCAATAGCCTCAGCCACATGAACATCTGAAATAGCTGCGTCCCCCGCAGCAACCCTGATGCGGTGTGCGTCAAACAAAACCCGTGCGAATGACACGCCCCGAGGTGGCGTGAACTTATACGATGCAAGCTCAATCAAAAGGCCCAGTGGCTCTCGAAAATAAATCGAGGTCATAAACCCTCGGTCTTTCAGCCCAGAATGCGCAATACCCAGCGCTTTAAGCTTCTCAGGTAGGTGGATCGATACGGCTTGGCTGACTTCAAATGCCAAATGATGCACAGCACCTGGGACCATTGGCGCATTTCCTGAAATGGGCGCCCTCGTCTCATCACAAAAAACTGTAATCAGTCGATCGTCACCAGGATCAAAATACAAATGGTTTTCATCTGGATTGTCCAAATTGGGTTGCTCAAACACAAATGGCATCCCCAAGACACCTTCCCAGAAATCTAGTGTAATCTGACGTCCAGCTCCAGTTAGGGTGATGTGATGCACACCTTGCGTCGGAATTGCGCGCTTAGCTTTGGTCATTTAAATCTCCAACAATGCTACTGCGGTCAACATACAGGGGCTGGCGTGGTATGCAAAGCCGTCATAGGTTAAAGATATGTTAAATATGATCTCACACGGCGCCCCTCGCTCTGAAAATCAGCCACCCCTCGTAATTGCCCATGGGCTTTTTGGCTCAGCACGAAATTGGGGCGTAATTGCAAATAGGCTATCTGACACCCGTCAGGTCATCGCAGTCGATATGCGCAATCATGGCAATAGCCCGTGGATGGAGGATCAAACCTACCCAGCCATGGCAGAGGACTTGCAAGAGGTGATCACCGAGATCGGAGGCCCCGTTGATCTTCTTGGACACTCTATGGGCGGGAAAGCCGCCATGGTTGCCGCATTGGGGGGAGCTAATCTACGGCGTTTGATTGTCGCTGACATCGCGCCTGTTTCTTACGGACATACGCAGCAACACCACATCGATGCGCTGCAAGCCCTACCCTTAGATAAAATCATAACTCGCACCGATGCAGACAAGTTCCTTGCCAGAACAGTCGAAGATCCCACGATCCGCAGCTTCCTTCTCCAAAGCCTAAATTTAGTCGATAAATCTTGGCGGCTCAATTTGGCTGCCCTCACCAAAGATATGATTAAAATATTGAGCTTTCCCACCGTCACAGGCGCATTCGAAGGCAGCTCACTATTTCTTACGGGAGCCGCCTCAGACTATGTCCGCACCGAGCATAGACCCATGATAAAAATCCACTTCCCCAAGGCGCGCTTTGCCAAAATACCAAAAGCAGGCCATTGGCTGCACGCCGAACGCCCACGGGCGTTTGAGGCGGCAGTCCGAGTATTCTTAGATGCGTTTTAGACAGTAAATAAATGGGCCAGAACACTCAACAAATTTAATTACGGCAATAAATTAAGCGTATAAACGGCGTTTCACAATAATTTCCTTTGGTGAAAGCCAAAGGTAGTGCGCACTAGTCAGAATATTGTATCGTTATTTCTTCTTCACAAACTCAGTTAGGATCACGATCCTCTGACCTTCAACCCGGCCCTCAATATGATCATCGTTATCTTGCACCAACGAAATACCACGCACAGTGGTACCCCTCTTTGCATTCAAGCGCGCGCCTTTGACCCATAGATCTTTGATCAACACAACATTGTCACCCTGCGCCAAAGACACGCCTTTGCTATCGCGGTGATTGGTGATTGCGTCAACATTGTCAGCCCAAGCCTGGGTCTCAACGTCAAGATAAAGCTGACCTAACAAATTCCGTGCCCAGTCTTCAGATGCAAGACGGTTCAACGTACGCGACGCTAGGACCTGAACTCCTGCCTCCTCAGACCACATGATCGAGGCCAATCCGCCAGTGACTGGCCACCAGAGAACCACTCATCGGCTCCACACATAAGCCACACACAGCAACACTCGCCCCAAATGGTTTACCTTATACGGGAAAGTCTTGAAGGGGCGTGTCCGAAGTGCAAAGGGCGCATGTCATGGCTGTTTTTCTATTTGAAACAGCAAAATGCGCAATTTTCTAATCCTGATAATCATGCTCAGAAATCAGATCGTATAAAAATTGATTGCTACAGAAAGTAACAGCAATCAAATAAACTATCCATCCATCTTCAACGCTGAAATAAACGCTTCCTGAGGGATATCAACTTTACCAAACTGGCGCATTTTCTTTTTGCCCGCCTTCTGTTTTTCAAGTAATTTTTTCTTTCGCGTAGCGTCGCCGCCATAACACTTAGCTGTAACGTCTTTGCGCATGGCACTGAGAGTTTCACGGGCAATTACCTTGCCACCAATTGCTGCCTGAATCGGAATTTTAAACATATGGCGGGGGATCAGATCTTTGAGTTTTTCAACCATCGCCCGGCCCCGCATATCAGCGCGGTCGCGGTGCACCATCGTACTCAGCGCATCAACCGGTTCATCGTTCACTAAAATACTCATCTTCACCAAGTTATCCGGGCTGTAACCAATCATTTGATAATCAAATGAGGCATATCCTTTGGTCACAGATTTCAGGCGATCATAAAAATCAAACACGACCTCGTTCAAAGGCAGATCATAAACAACCATCGCACGCGCACCAGCATAAGTTAGGTCTAGCTGTACCCCACGGCGGTCTTGGCAGAGCTTCAGTACGTCACCTAGATACTCATCCGGCACCAAGATCGTAGCTTTGATGCGCGGTTCTTCAAGGTGGTCAACCAAAGTGAGGTCCGGCATGTCTGCAGGGTTATGGAGCTGCTTGACTACCCCATCACGCATATGGATGTCATATATCACCGATGGAGCCGTAGTAATTAAGTCGATATCATATTCGCGTTCAATCCTGTCACGGATCACCTCAAGGTGCAGAAGCCCTAGGAAGCCGCAGCGAAACCCAAAGCCAAGAGCCGCTGATGTTTCCATCTCAAAGCTGAAGCTGGCATCGTTCAGAGCTAATTTATCAATGCTATCACGTAGATCTTCAAATAATGCTGCATCCACAGGAAACAAACCACAGAAAACTACAGGTTGCGCTGGCTTAAAACCAGGCAGTGCTTGAACTTCTTTTTTATCATGCGTGATCGTATCGCCAACGCGCGTATCACGAACCTGTTTGATTGAAGCGGTTAGAAAACCGATTTCTCCTGGACCCAATTCATCAATCATTTCCATCTGCGGACGAAACACGCCGATGCGGTCCACATGATGGGTCGAATTGTTCGACATAAACTTGACCCTATCGCCTTTTTTCAATTTGCCATCAATTATTCGTACAAGGACAATCACACCCAAATAAGAATCGTACCAGCTGTCCACCAACATTGCTTTGAGCGTCGCATCAACATTCCCGATCGGTGCAGGAAGTTTGGTGACAATTGCTTCAAGTGTTTCACTTATGCCTTCACCGGTTTTTGCAGAAACGCGAATAGCCTCTGAGGCATCAATTCCGATCACATCTTCTATCTGTTCGGCCACACGGTCACAGTCAGCGGCTGGCAAATCAATTTTATTAAGCACAGGCACAATTTCATGGTCGGCGTCCAAGGCGTGATAGACATTGGCCAGAGTTTGAGCTTCAACACCCTGCGAGCTATCGACAACCAGCAACGATCCTTCAACAGCCCGCATAGACCGCGAAACCTCATAAGCAAAGTCGACATGGCCAGGGGTATCGATAAGATTTAAAACATAAGATTGACCATCTCGCGCAAGATAATCAATCCGCACCGTATTAGCTTTGATCGTGATCCCGCGTTCACGTTCAATATCCATACTGTCAAGCATCTGCTCTTGCATATCCCTCTCCTTAACAGTTCCAGTTTCCTGAATAAGCCTGTCAGCAAGAGTGGATTTTCCGTGGTCGATATGCGCCACAATCGAGAAATTACGTATGTTAGATAGAGGTGTCATAATCAGGATATGGAATAGAGATATGAATTGGTCAATGGGCCAAAGACCAGCGGCGCTATTTGCCGCTATATTATGTGGTTACAAACCCCAATTTGATAGCCATAAAAACAGTTTATTCCACAATAGCAAAGTCTAGCACCCACAAACAACAAAAGCCCCGCTACCGCAGGACTTTGGAGTTCAAGCTAAAAGTTTACCTTAAGCTTCTACAGCCTGGGATTTCACGATGTCTTTTTTGATCTTCAAAGCAGTAGCTGAAAGCTCAACATCTTTGGCCTTAGCAAGAAACGCGTCCAAACCACCCCGATGATCTACAGTGCGTAGAGCAGACGCAGAGATACGAAGTTTGAACCCACGTCCCAAAGCATCAGAATGTAAAGTAAGTTCGTTCAAATTTGGCAAAAACCGACGACGTGTACGATTTTTAGCGTGGCTTACATTGTTTCCACTCATTGGGCCTTTGCCCGTCAGTTCGCAGCGTCGTGCCATTTTTAGCGTCCTTATTCAGAATATTAGTAACCCGAGTCACAAGCTCCTGGTTAAAATGTTGTTGGCGGGGTGTAGGATTATACCATTGCAAGGTCAAGCCTAGATAACCCCGTCACAAGCTCTTTGCTCATCCTTTTTGCTCTTTTCCAACGCTGATCACAAAATTTCTAAAAAAAGACGGTGCAGAAACTCTAATTATGAAAAGAGTTTTTATTTTTCCATGAAAATTTTTCTACTTGGCCCAAGAAAAGAATCTACCACCTGCTCCGCTGCAACCGAAGGCGCAATACATCCCAAACGGACGTCTTCTTGTAGTTCACAAGACTTAGCCCCAGCATTGGGGTCATTTTCAAGCCGAGATAAAAGCGATTGCCGCATTTCAGCATTAAACCAATAAATATTTTGAGATTCTCTTATTTGGTCCCAAACACCAGTTTCCTTACGCCAGGCCACCAGTGCTTGCATCTCGCACCAAGCCTCTGCAATGCCACTCCCCTCAGTCGCTGAAACCATTAAAGCTTTTGGAAAGTCTTTAGGATCTTGCATGCGTGAACGCATTAAACGCAGCGCCCCTGCATAATCTGCGCAAGTGCGGATAGCTGTTGGCTTCAAATCTCCGTCAGCTTTGTTGATCAAGATAATATCAGCCATTTCCATGATCCCACGTTTTACACCCTGTAACTCATCACCACCCGCAGGAGCGAGCAAAAGTACGAATAGGTCAGCCATTTCAGCGACCATAGTCTCAGATTGCCCCACCCCCACAGTTTCGATCAGCACCACATCAAATCCAGCAGCTTCACAAAGAGCTGTCGCCTCACGAGTACGTCGCGCCACACCCCCCAAGTGCGATTGGCTTGGCGACGGCCTAATAAACGCGTTAGGATCGCGTGAAAGTAAATCCATACGGGTTTTATCGCCAAGAATTGAACCGCCAGAGCGAGCAGATGAGGGATCAACCGCAAGTACTGCCACCCGCAGGTCAGCTGCTATCAACTGTAGACCAAAATTTTCAATAAAGGTCGACTTCCCAACACCGGGCGTGCCAGAAAGCCCGATCCTTATTGCATGCCCAGCAGGAGGCAATGCGTTCAAAAGCTCAGAAGCCTGGGCACGGTGATCAGGGTTAGAGCTTTCCACCAATGTAATCGCCCGAGATAAAGTGCGCCGATTGCCATTCACAATTTGCGCTGCGATTTCGTTTGGCTCAAATTCGTTTCTAATCATCTCGGCTCCATGGCAAGAATTCGCCCAACTTAGTATCCACATAATTCTGTTAGTTGACCATCACCCAAGGCCCTGACCAATTGCAAGTACCGTTATTCGAAGGCTCTCACACCATACCGAGTGGAATTAAGGAGAACATTTCCAGTGTTCAAAATTATCTTTCTTAGCCTCAGCCTTTTTATGGCGGCTCTTTATGCCAAAAAAGCAAGTGCGCTTGGCACGATAGGCCAAACAAGTGCCAACTACTCCGTCGCAGTGAATGGTATCCCCGTAGGCCGATTAGATGTAGCCGCAAATGTATCTAAAACTCAGTACTCAATTGTCGCAAACCTACGTTCTAGCGGATTAGCATCAATCTTCACAAAAATAAGCTTTTTAGTCAAATCAAACGGCTTTTTAGCCGGAGGGGACCGCTACAGCCCAAAAAATTATAGTGAAGAATCGAACGTGGACAACGTTAATGATTTCCTGACAATAAAGTATCGTAATGACCTTCCTATTCCATCCAAAGTTTTCCCAGCCCCCGCCCTTTTGGCGAAGAACCAGTTTGGGACCATTGACCCAATGACGGCTATTTTTGCAGTCTTCCGGGATCGCCCAAAAAACGAGCTGTGTAAACTTGATTTAATATTATTTGATGGAAAAAAACGCACAGCTATAAAATTTATTCCCAAGGAAACCCCAGGAAGTGACGTGCGTTGCGACGGGTTTTACTCCCGTATTGGTGGGTTTTCAGATAAAAAAATTACTGAAGGAACAGAGTTTCCACTTGAAATAGAATATGAATTGATAGGCGGCATCTACCAAGTAAATTGGCTTGTTATAAAATCACCCCGTGGACGCGCCTCGTTTTCTAGAAGATAATGGCAATGTGAAATTTAATTTACCTATAGACGCGGTTCTACCGCAGGTTATCGACTGCCTGAAAAAATCAGGTCGCGTTGTACTGCAGGCTCCTCCAGGGGCAGGGAAAACAACGCGTACCCCTCTCGCGTTACTTAATTCAGACCTCTGCTCTGGCAAAATTATAATGCTCGAGCCAAGACGTCTCGCCGCACGTGCAGCCGCTGAACGCATGGCGGACACATTGAATGAAAAAGTTGGGCAAACTGTTGGCTATCGAATGAGGGGAATTTCCAAAGTTGGACGTGATACCCGTATTGAGGTGATAACAGAAGGCATCCTAACCAGGATGCTTCAGTCCGATCCGGAGCTACCAGGCGTTTCCGCAATCCTTTTTGACGAATTCCATGAGCGATCTTTGGCTGCCGATCTAGGATTAGCTTTGGCATGGGAAGTTCGCGAAACCCTGCGCGATGACCTATTGATTGTCGTAATGTCAGCAACTTTGGATGCAGCCCCTGTTGCCATACTCATGGATGATGCGCCAATCATCACCAGTGAAGGCCGCAGCTATCCAGTTGAAATAAGGCATCTCCCACGTCCACAGTCAAAAGAAACTCCGCTGGAGGCGCAGGCAGCTAACCTTGTGCTGAAGGCGATCCACGAAACCCAAGGTGGCGTACTTGTTTTCCTACCTGGAGAGGCAGAAATCAATCGTACGGCCCAGCGTTTGCAAGCAGCAATGCCCAAAAACTGTATTTTGCGCCCTTTGCTTGGCAAGCAATCCTTCGCAACTCAACAGCTGG
Source organism: Planktomarina sp. (assembly GCA_028822275.1). Lineage (GTDB taxonomy): Bacteria > Pseudomonadota > Alphaproteobacteria > Rhodobacterales > Rhodobacteraceae > Planktomarina. The sequence goes on from JAPKEA010000001.1 coordinate 46,908, forward strand.
CCATACGGCCCGAGCTACATTTCCGAAAAATTGTATTGGCGACTGCCATCGCAGAGACCTCACTGACCATTGAGGATATTCGTGTAGTGGTGGATTGTGGGCTTGCTAGGCGGGCTTATTACGATCCAGAAAAAGGCTTGCAAAGATTAATCACGGAGCGGGTGAGCAAAGCCGAAGCAACTCAACGCACTGGACGCGCAGGACGAGTTGCTGAGGGACAATCCTACCGACTTTGGGCTAAGGCTGAAGAAGGCTCAATGGCAGCCTTCCCACCCCCAGAAATTCAAATTGCAGATCTGGCGCCGCTCGCGCTCGAATTAGCGAAATGGGGCAGCAAGCCAACGCAATTGTCATTTCTTTCGCAGCCACCCAAGGGGGCTTGGGCGCAGGCACAAAATTTACTGAGCCAACTTGGCGCATTAGAAAATAACCGTTTGACCCCACACGGGGCAGCTCTTGCCAAGCTGCCACTACACCCAAGGCTCGCCCAGATGCTCATTCAGGCTGGTCCGCAAGCCGCGCCAATGGCTGCTCTCCTCTCGGATCGAGATATACTCGCATCTCGGCAAATTGACCTCAGACCAGCTCTTCTCGCCATTGCGCGGGAGACCAAAGCCCAGGATGATGATATTCATGATCTTGAAGCTCTAAAGCGCGTCAAGACAGAGGCCAAAAAGTTGTCATCCCTTGTCCTAAAAGGAGCTTTCACCTCTCGTTTAAGCCCTGCGCAATGCCTCGCTTTAGCCTACCCAGAAAGGGTTGCTTTACGCAGGAATGGGCCGCAGCCCCGTTATATTATGGCCGGAGGTAAAGGTGCAGTTATGGCGCGCGATGACGGCCTGATCAAAGCACCATTCCTAGTCATTTCAGACCTTGGGAGTCCCCAGAAAGGTTCGGGCCCTGATCCAAAGATTCGTCGTGGCCTGCAAATTTCCGAAGTGGAGTTGCGCGAGATATTCTTACCTCAAATAAGCTGGACAACTTCCTGCAAATGGTCCAGCCGAGATCGCCGCGTTCTGACCACCAAAACAGAAAGCTTTGGTGCTTTAATACTCGCACAAGAAACCTGGTCTAAAGCTCCAGCCGACGCGGTGGCAAAGGCAATGCTTGATGGGGTCCGTGATTCAGGCCTCCACCTCTCCAAACCAGCCCAGCACATGCAGGCGCGCATTGCTGCCGCCCCCGCAAATACCTTTCCAGATATCAGTGATTTAGGTCTTCTACAGTCGCTTGAAATCTGGTTACTTCCCTACCTCACTGGCGTTACTTCGGAGCGGGGTTGGAAGGACTTTGATGCTCTGCCCGCTCTAAAAGCCTACATCGGATGGTCAAATCAAGAACGGCTTGACGAGCTTGTACCCAGTCATTTCATAACTCCTTTAGGGCGACAGATTCTGATTGATTATAAGGGAGATATTCCAGAAATAACATTAAGAATTCAGGAACTTTTTGGTCAAACTACCCACCCAAAAATTAGCAATCAAGATCTAAAGGTAACCTTGCTTTCACCAGCACACAGGCCCATTCAAGTAACTACAGATATCCCAGGGTTCTGGACAGGGAGTTATGCTGATGTAAGAAAAGACATGCGCGCACAATATCCCAAGCATCCCTGGCCCAAGGATCCAACCCAAGCGGATCCAACCCTTAGAGCAAAGTCGCGCAAAAAATAAAATCGCCTTACTAGGACTGCATTATCCGTCTTTACGCATCCACGGACCGTGGTGATCACCGTCCATATCTGTACGCTTGAACGAATGGGCTCCGAAGAAATCGCGCTGGGCTTGGATCAGATCAGTTGTTCCACGCGCTTGTCGGATCGTATCAAACCAGCTTAGCGCTGAAGACAATGCAGGAACTGGCAATCCTTGTAAAACGGCAGCGGCCACAACCCGGCGCAATCCACCCACATTTTGGGTCAAAATCTTGATAAAGTGATCAGCCAAAATAAGGCGGCCACGCGGGAGATCAGTCCGAAAAGCCATCGCGATATCATCAAGCATGGCCGAACGAATAATACAGCCTGCACGCCAGACTTCAGCAATTCGCGCGTAATCAAGATCCCATTCGAACTCAACTGCCGCAGCCTCAAATATTCTAAAACCCTGAGCGTACCCCAGAACGCGGCCTGTCAACAAAGCTGACTCCATGTCTTGCTCAGACACCTTCGCAATTGGATCTATACCAGCTGGTACCAAAAGTGGTGCCGCAATCTGGCGGGTCAGTTTTTGCGAGCTTAAAACTCGCGCGCCTACAGCAGCTTCGATAATACTAGCAGATTGACCCATACGAATAGCTTCGATAACAGTCCATCGGCCCGTACCCTTTTGGCCTGCCTGGTCAACTATCATATCGACCATCTCCTCGCCTGTCTCCGGGTCTTTAGCAGCCAAGACTGCCGCTGTTACATCTACCAAATAACTTTCTAATGGACCACGAGACCATCGGCGGAAGACTGGCGCAATTTCACTACCAGAACGGCCTTCACCGTCACGCAATAAACCATATACTTCCGCCAGCATTTGCATCTCAGCGTATTCAATGCCGTTATGAACCGTTTTTACAAAATGCCCTGCTCCATCTGGACCCAGACGCGCTACGCACGGGTCGCCCTCAAAGTCAGCAGCAATTGCTTGCAGCACGGGCTCTACAATGGCGTAACTCGCCTCAGTTCCCCCTACCATGATAGCAGGGCCATGACGCGCGCCCTCTGCTCCGCCAGAGATACCTATACCTAGATACGCAAGTCCAGCGGCTTCGACCCTTTTGGACCGTACAACAGTATCACGGAAATCTGAGTTACCACCATCAATGATGGTGTCACCTGATGAAAGCAATGGGATCAAATTATCAATCGTGTGATCAACTGGAGTGCCTGCAGGGACCAACAAGATAATTGCACGAGGCTGCGGCATTGCCTGAACCATCGCTTTAACACTATGGGCCTTTTTTAATTTCTGCGCCAGTGGCCCCGCAGATGCAATCAATGCATCGATAGCCGGTAAATCCAAGCTCCAAAGGGCAACATCGTTACCGTTTTCCGCTATATTCAACGCCAGGGCGCCGCCCATAGTTCCAACACCAATCAAACCCATGCTTACTTGTATCATTTCACCCTCCCAGGTATCAAAAATCGTTTAGAGCAATTTTAGTGCAGGACTAACTGTCGGCCTGAGAAATTCTGAGTAAACAAACAGTTTTCCAGATTACTGCGACAGACACCAACGGATTATAGCCTTTTGAGCATGCAGTCGATTTTCAGCCTCATCGAAGACTACCGATTGCAAACCGTCCATTACCGAGCTGGTCACTTCTTCATTTCGGTGCGCCGGCAAGCAGTGCATAAAGATTGCATCAGGTTTTGCGTGTTTCATTAATGAATCATTAACTTGGTAACCACGAAGTTGATTGTGGCGCCGTTCGCGTGCAGTTTGACTGTCATGCATGGAAATCCAAGTATCCGTGACCACTAAATCAGCCCCAGTCACAGCCTCAACTGGATCTCGAATAATCTCAACTCGTACTCCTTTGGACTGTGCTTCATTCATAAATTCTGGCTCTGGCTCCAGCGTTTGAGGGCCAGTAAAGACGAAATCAAACCCAAATTGGACAGCCGCATGAATAAAGCTGGCGCAGACATTATTACCATCTCCCGTCCAAACGACGCGCTTGCCACGAATTGGGCCACTGTGTTCCTCAAAAGTCAGAATATCTGCCATAATCTGGCAGGGGTGAGTGCGATTGGTCAGTCCGTTGATAACTGGCACCGTCGCGTGATCAGCCATTTCCAACAAGGTAGCTTCCTCGAAAGTCCTGATCATTATCAAATCAACGTAACGACTCAGGACGCGTGCAGTGTCGGCAATTGTCTCACCATGCCCAAGTTGCAATTCGCTGCCAGAAAGAACCATTGTTTCGCCACCCATTTGGCGCACACCCAAATCAAAGCTGACACGAGTTCGCGTAGAGGGCTTTTCAAAAATCAAAGCAACCATTTTTCCATTTAGCACTTTTTCCAGGTCTTTTGTGCCCTTCGATAGGCCCTGCCGCGCTATCTTTATACGACTTGCTTCATCTAAGATTCCGCGTAATTGATCGGGAGAAATCTTATTGATATCCAAAAAATGCTGCATTTTAAATTTTAAACCCTATTTTTATTCCAACAGAAGCTATTTGATAACAAGATGCTCGTATTTTCGTTTTCTTTATCAACCTCAGACACCGGACTGTAACGAAGTTGCAGCCTGCCGAAGTCGGTCAACCGCCACCTTGATGTCTCCGTCAGCGATATTCAAAGCAGGTAGCAAGCGCACCACATTCGCCGCAGCCGGAACAGTTAGAATTTCTGCGTCATAGCCAGCGTTCACCACGTCCATGTTGTTTACCTTGCACCTCAAACCAACCATTAGGCCTGATCCAACGATCCCGTCAAAAATGTTTGGGAACTCTGCAATCAACCCTCCAAGGCCTTGATGTAGCAACCCTGATTTACGGTTAACGTCTGACAAGAACTCGGGGTCCGACACATGGTTCAGGACGGTGCTGCCTACAGCACAGCCTAAAGGATTACCCCCATAGGTTGAGCCATGTGTTCCAGCAGTCATTCCATTTGCGGCACCCTCAGTGGCCAGGACAGCCCCGATTGGGAAGCCTCCACCAATTCCCTTCGCAACCATCATGATGTCAGGCTCAATGCCCGACCATTCATACGCAAACAACTTACCTGAGCGGCCAACCCCACATTGCACTTCGTCAAAAATTAACAGAATCCCGTGACTATCACAAAAATCTCGTAATCCTTTTAGGCAATGATCTGGAACCCGACGAATGCCGCCCTCACCCTGAATAGGTTCAATCAACACGGCCGCTGTTTTGTCATTCACAGCAGCATGCAGTGGATCATGTTGTCCAAATGGAACTTGCACAAACCCCGGCAGTACTGGGCCGAAACCCTCTGTCATCTTCTCACTACCCGCGGCTGCGATTCCAGCCGATGAGCGGCCATGAAAAGCCCCATCAAAAGTAATGATCTCAACCTGCTCTGGGTGACCTTTATCATAAAAATACTTGCGCGCCATTTTGATAGCTAATTCGCATGCCTCCGTTCCAGAGTTGGTGAAAAATACTGTATCCGCAAAAGTCAAATCTACCAGCTGATCCGCCAATTTTTGCTGAGCCGGAATATGATACAAATTTGAAGTGTGCCAGAGTTGCCCCGCCTGCTCTGTCAAAGCTTCAACCAATGCAGGATGCGCATGTCCTAAACTATTCACTGCAATCCCCGCACCAAAATCTAGAAACCTACGGCCGTCGTCTGTCGTTAACCAGCTGCCAGTGCCGGAAACAAAACTCAAGGGCGCGCGGTTATATGTTGGTAAAATGGACGGGATCATAAAAAAACCTTTCCGGTGGGAACTATGGACAAAACCAAAATGGAAGGATGGAATGAAAAAAATCAGAGAGGCCACTGCCTTCTAATAAGATCAGATTAACGACGTCGGAGTGTTTTAACGATTTTCTTTTTCATCACACTATTGTACCAAACCGATCCCCACTTGAAAAGACAAAATTTATTTTCCCCTTTTTCAACCGCTTTAAATTGTTAGGATTTCAGGCGATACCCTCGGTAAAACCAGACCCAAACCAAGCTCACTGCACAGATGTTTGCTACTATTATCACTATAAGTGCAGTCCACGGACCACTATCAGATACACCCAATACACCAAAACGCCCCCCATCAATGATATAAAACATCGGATTAGCCCTAGTAATCGGCTGCAGTATTTCAGGAAGTGCTGTTATTGAATAAAATGTACCAGAAAGGAACGCCAACGGTGTCACAACAAAATTGGAAATAGCAGCCATCTGATCAAATTTATAGGCGAATATACCGCCCAATAACCCGAGAGCACCCATAAACATGCCCCCCATCAAAACGAAGACCAATGTCCATAGTAGGTGAGCGGGCCAAACACCGAGAGTGATCCCCATCGCCAGTAACAAGACAAGCCCAATCATCAAGCCGCGGCCTATCCCACCCGCTAAGAATCCCAGTGTCATCTCCATTGGAGATAAGGGCGGCATCAGAGTATCGACAATTGAACCCATTACTTTCGCGGAAAGCATAGACGATGATGTGTTTGCAAAAGAATTTTGTATCACCGTCATCATCAGCAGTCCGGGGGCAAGAAAGGCCACATAGCTAAAACCCATCACATCAGCCCTATTCGGGCCTATAGCAACGGAAAATACCAATAAAAACAGACCCGCAGTCACTAATGGCGCAAAAATAGTTTGCTGCCATATAGCCAAGTATCGCATATTTTCGCGCTTAATAAGGGTCCAAACTCCAAGCCAATTAGCCCTTCCAAAGCGTCTCACGCCGTACTCCGAAACATTTGCCACAGGTTATCTCCGTTTGGGTGGTTGTCCTTACGCAAAGTAGAGACTAAAGTAAAACACTTGCATGGTTTCACCAAGTATTGTCACTGAATTCAAGGGGGGGCGTCATGTCCTGGACTGATGAACGCGTCGAAGTTCTAAAAAAAATGTGGGGCGAAGGCCAATCGGCTAGCGTCATTGCGAAGGAATTGGGCGGGGTTACACGAAACGCCGTGATTGGGAAAGTCCATCGTCTGGGCCTATCAAATAGAGTGACGTCCACCACAGCAAAACCTGCTGCGAAGGGTAAAATCAAAACCCAAGCCAAGCCAAAGTCCACCGCAACGTCCACCCCATCAAAGCACGGTGTGACAATCTCAGCGGAGCCAGTGCGGATTACTCCACCAGCTGTTCGCAAAATTATACCCGCAGGCCAACCTCTGCCACCACAGCCTTCAGCCAATGAAATTAGTCCTGAGGCCCTAGCCAAAGTAAACGAAATTGAGAAAACCGCCAAGAAAATTGGCTTGATGGAGTTGACTGAGAAAACCTGCAAATGGCCGGTTGGCGATCCAGCAACTGATGACTTTTGGTTTTGTGGGCTTGGAGTAAAAACTGGAAAGCCTTACTGCGAGGCGCATGTGGGCGTTGCATTCCAGCCAATGTCGAGTCGTCGGGAACGTCGCCGTTAATTCAGCCCAGGATAATAAAAACCTTTAACCTACCCTACACTTTAACCTATCGCATGGTATAGGGCGGGCTATGGCACAGAATCCACCAAACATCCGCCCAGATATAGCTCCAAAAGTTAGGATCGACACTCCTCGCCCCGGTCAGCCGACAATCGGCATGGTTTCATTGGGTTGCCCCAAAGCTTTGGTAGACAGTGAACGCATACTCACCCGTCTAAGAGCGGAAGGCTATGCTATCAGCCCTGACTATTCCGGCGCAGAAGCAGTAATTGTGAACACCTGCGGATTTCTCGACAGCGCTAAAGCAGAAAGTCTCGAGGCGATTGGTGAAGCACTCGACCAAAACGGCAAGGTTATTGTAACCGGCTGTCTCGGAGCTGAGCCTGAATACATTACCGGTGCGCATCCAAAGGTTCTGGCCGTTACGGGCCCACATCAATATGAGCAAGTTCTTGATGCTGTGCATGCCGTTGTCCCACCCAGCCCTGATCCCTTCGTTGATCTTCTGCCAGCCTCCGGTGTCTCTTTGACACCACGCCATTACAGCTATTTGAAGATTTCTGAAGGCTGCAATCATAAGTGCAAATTCTGCATCATTCCAGATATGCGAGGCAAACTTGCAAGTCGTCCACCGCGGGCCATCTTACGAGAAGCAGAAAAACTTGTTGAAGCTGGCGTCCGCGAGCTATTGGTAATTTCCCAAGATACCAGTGCATATGGCATTGATATTAAAAATCAAAAATTGGGTGATATCACTCCACACATTACTGATTTGGCCCGTGAATTGGGACAGCTAGGGGCATGGGTGCGGCTGCATTATGTCTACCCCTACCCACACGTACGCAAACTTATCCCCCTGATGGCAGACGGGTTGATCTTGCCGTATCTCGATATTCCGTTTCAACATGCACATCCGAATGTGCTGAAACGTATGGCACGCCCTGCGGCAGCGTCGAAGACCTTGGATGAGATCTCAGCTTGGCGTTCAGATTGCCCAGATATCACCCTGCGCTCAACTTTCATTGTGGGCTTCCCAGGTGAGACTGAGGAGGAATTCCAAACCCTACTCGATTGGATGGATGAGGCGCAATTAGACCGCGTCGGATGTTTTCAGTATGAGAATGTATCCGGTGCACGATCGAACACCCTACCAGATCATGTTCCTGCAGAAGTTAAGCAGGAACGTTGGGACCAGTTTATGGAGAAAGCGCAGGCTATCTCCGCATCGAAGCTCGAGGCCAAAGTTGGGTCAGTCATCGAAGTGATTGTTGATGACGTCGACGCCGATGGCATCGCAACTTGCCGGACCAAGGCAGACGCTCCCGAAATCGATGGTAACCTGTTTATCGACGAAAACGCCTCAACCCTAACCCCTGGCGATATCGTAACCGTTGAAGTGGAAGAAGCTGGTGAATATGACCTATGGGGCCGTTTGGTGGAAGTTTAGCCGCCAGTCTATTAAAGAATGGGTGCGTTATTTACGAAATTCTCAAGAAGATAGTACGTTTTTATCGTTCCAGAAAATAATGGTTTTTAAGATTTACAATATTAATTATTTGCGTGATTTGTTTGGTTGATTATAAAAATTTATTTTCTTTCTAGATATATCCTTGTTGCATCTTGAACATGCCTAAATCTATCGCCTCCAAGGTGTTTACCACCATACCAGCGGGTCACGATAATTAATTCGTTTTGTCGCTCAGCACGTTCCAACATCCGCAAGATCACCATGCCTGCACCACTTTCCCCGTCATCTGATTTTAACGGTTTTCCATTCAGAAGTACGCCCCAGATATTGTGTGTGGCCTTCGCGTATTTCTTGTCCCTTTTTAACTCCTTCAACGCTGCATCAATGGAGTGACGGTCTGTGACGGCACAGCCCGTCACCGCATATTTTGAGCCACGATCACTGAGAATTACACCAAGTTGTTTCAAACAAGATCTACCACTGCGAGGACCAAAATCCCAAGACATAAGGTTATCACACGCAAGATCATATCAATAGGCAGCCACAGCGCCAATCCAGAAGACGCTAAATCCATGTAAAACCAAAATCGGAAGGAATGCTCCTCACGCCAGGCCGAAATCAACCCAGCAGCTGAAAACCTAAAGCGTCCGCAAAATCGACGCCATTCTCGTACCAAAATTTGCTTCATCTGCCGACCGCCACACGCACAGCCGCAATCCGGGCACTATTTGGCGGATGCGTTCCTAGAAATTTATTCCCAGGGTCCACAATACGAGTAAAATAAGCGGCACCCAACACGGGATCATATCCAGCCTGAAATGTCATTTTTGCTCCAAGTCGATCCGCCTCTAGTTCGTAATCCTTGGAATAATTCCGCGCGCCAACAGCAGCACCCATGTCTACAGCAGCATCAACAGACTCTATGGATCCCCCCAGTGCAGCAGCCAAAACACCAAATATCACTGCCCCACCTTTCGCAGATTTCCTCTGCCTATTAAGATGTCCCAAAATATGATGCGAAGCTTCATGTCCAATAACAAAGGCCATTTCGTCCTTGCTACGCATATCCATTAGTAGAGTGAGGCTGAAGCCAAGCACCGGACGTCCATCACTCCTTATAGATTGGAACGCATTCGGTGGCGCACCGGATCGGCTATCAAGTTCAAAATAAAAGTCACAATTGAGCTTTTTTGTCGCCTGTGCGCAGGTCTCCAATATAACAGGTCGCATGTGCCTTAGTGCCATGGCAAAGTTCTGTGCCACAGATTCACGTTCACCACTCGTAAAAGCCGGGCGATCAGTCTTTAAAGCCACACCAGTGCTACTGGACTGTACTGAACAACCGGCCACAGCCAAAAACAGCAAGCCCACAAACGCACGCATACAGATGCTCTCCTTTTTCTAGACCAGACCTTAGCACCTAATCAAGCCTGGGCCAGCCCTTTGACTTGCACGACTGCATAATCTGGATAGGGTTATGACATGTTTACTATTGAGCATGGCTTCGAGGCCACAACTATAACTTTAATCGACGATGCTGAAGCGCATCTACCTGAAGATGTGACGATCAATACTTTTGACGATTGCGTTACACTCGAACAGTGGGACCCCAGAAGAGACAGATTACACAAAATTAAACTCTTTATGAATCAGGCAAAGGGTTTAGCGGCCGCGCTAGACTTAAACGAGGCGTATATCAGCGCCAAGAAAAATGAATTTTGGCCAGAAAAGGGCATGTGAATGACAACGGGTTTTTATTGGGATGAGCAATGTTTCTGGTTTTCAGGTGGCAACTACGCCTTCACACAACCTGTTGGCGGATTAGTGCAACCACTGGCCGCAGGGGGCATACCTGAGAGCCCAGAAACCAAACGGCGCCTAAAAAACTTAATGGACGTCACTGGCCTAACACGCACACTCGTCAATAATAGTGCCAATGCGGCCAGTACTGAAACTCTATTGCGGGTGCATCCCCAGTCTTATTTAGAGTCATTTTTTAAGGCATCTCAAGGCGCCGGGGGCGAGCTAGGTCTCCGAACTCCTTTTGGTCATGGCGGATACGAGCAGGCAGCCCTATCTACGGGCTTGGCCTGTCGAGCTGTGACCGATGTAATGGCAGGCCAAGTTAAAAATGCCTATTCTTTATCGCGTCCGCCAGGCCACCATTGCTTGCCTGACTTCCCCAATGGCTTTTGTTTGTTTGCGAATATAGCTGTGGCTGTCCAAGCCGCCCGAGCCATACAGCCAGAGTTGAAAGTCGCAATTTTAGATTGGGATGTCCATCACGGCAACGGTACAGAGGCCATCTTTCTTGAGGACCCCAGTACGTTAACCCTCTCAATACACCAAGAAAATAACTACCCATTAGATACAGGTGCGGCCGATGTGCGAGGCGTTGATAATAGTAATGTTAATATCCCTCTTCCCCCAGGAGCGGGCCATAAAACTTACCTCCGTGTTTTTTCTAACATAGTGCGGCCTGCCCTAGATCGGTTCAAACCTGACTTAATAGTAGTTGCATGCGGCTTTGACGCCTCATCTATTGACCCGTTATCACGTATGCTAGCGACCGTCGCTACGTTTGCAGCACTGACTAGATCGATAAAACAAGCAGCACATGATCTATGTGGCGATAGATTGGTTCTTGTGCATGAAGGCGGCTATTCAGAGGTCTATGTACCGTTTTGCGGCCATGCAACGATTGCCACTCTTGCAGATAGTTTAATCGATGCGCCCGATCCGTTTATGACTACATTTGAACGTCGGCAGCCGGCCCAACGCTTTCAAACTGTCTTTGACGAATACATAGACGAACTTGCAGAGTTTCATGCAACGTAGCCGTTACTTTAGAAATCCAAATATAGGCAACATTTGTAACAAAATTCGATAACATTCGCTCCTGCCCACTTGTGGAGCGCGTTGGGATGCCCCAAACTTAAGTTCATGACTGATGCACTTACATTCTTGAAAACTCGCCGCTCGCGACCTGCAAAAATTCTAAAAGGACCAGTGCCTGACAAAGAAGCTCTGGAGGCGCTTTTAATTGTCGCTGCTAGAACGCCTGATCATGGAAAATTGGAACCATGGCGGTTTGTGGTCCTTGAGCAGGCAGCACTCAGACGTTTAAGCATCCTTGTTCGAAGCATAGCAGACGCCGCTGGACCTGATATTGTGGACACGGTTAAAACCACCCATCAATTTGAAACAGGGACGTTGGCCGTCGTAGTTATCGAGAGCCCAAAAGTATGTATAAAATTTCCAGTCATAGAACAAACTTACTCAGCCGGAGCGGTATGTTTATCATTGCTGAACGCAGCACTTGCCAGTGGTTGGGGAGCAAATTGGCTGTCAGGTTGGGCGTCTCATAATAAGCAATTTCAAAAAGAAGGGCTGGGTATGGAGCCGCATGAAAGCGTAGCAGGAATTATTCATATTGGCACAGGCCCTACCCAAATGCCCGATCGCCCTCGGCCTAATGTGACAGCTCTCACACAATGGATTAAAGATTAATTTATCAAAACTTCACAGAAAACACTATACTATATTGCCCAAAGCTTCCCTGTAGGATTATTGATTGCAATGCCACTATTGAGAGACTGATCTCTACTTTACACTTAACAAATCTATCCACCAGTTTGAGAGACTTCAGGCGTTGCCATCCGATTAAACCAATCAAAATCACGCACAGTAAAAATACCACTCACAATGCTTCCTGCAACGATGACCCAAACAAAAGCGGCAAAAACCGTCGTAACTAAAAAGCGTTTCTTCATTTGCGGGTTTTCTGGGCTACCCGCATGGGTGCCCGGAACCACTTTACCTAAATCGCCCTGCGTTTGGAGCCGCAACGGTAGCACAACTAACAGGGTCAGAAACCATATGACGGCGTAGAGAACGATGGCAGATGTAATACCCATTAAAAATTTTCCTTTAGTTCTATTTAGACTTGTTCTAGCTCGATTAAGCATCCGTTAAAGTCTTTGGGGTGGAGAAATAGCACAGGTTTACCGTGGGCTCCAATTTTTGGTTCACCACTTCCTAAAACCCGAGCTCCTTGTACCTGAAGCTGATCTCGTGCAGCAAGGATATCATCAACTTCATAACACATATGGTGAATGCCCCCTGAAGGATTTTTATCTAGGAAATTTTGGATTGGGGAATCTTCACCCAACGGAAATAAGAGTTCAATTTTCGTATTGGGCAATTCGATAAAAACGACTGTTACACCATGATCAGGCTCGTCTTTTGCTAAGCCAACTTTGGCACCAAGTGTATTTGCATATTGCGCAGACGCAGCGTCCAAATCGGGCACGGCAATCGCTACATGGTTCAATCTACCGATCATACTTCTCTCCAAAATCTCTTTGCTTTAAGCGGCACCAGACAACCAATGCAAGGGGGGTTAAAACCACTTTAGAACCTCTCTGGCGAAATCATCATAGTTTTAAACCCGAATAAGCGCAGGTGCGCAATTATGCTGTTGGTATGCCTTCGCCCAAGCATAAGTTGAAGTGTAGTTTATTTAGATTACTGAAAAGCAGACAACATCGCACTACAGTGACCCTCTTGACTATTCTACTCGTAAGGCCTCAAGATATAATGTATTTAGTCAGGCTCAATGACCCGCAAAGACAACTCGCGCAGCTGTTCATTAATTGGTTCAGAGGGCGCGGACATCATCAAATCTTCGCCACGTTGGTTCATTGGAAACATAATCACTTCGCGGATGTTTGCTTCATCAGCTAACAGCATAACGATCCGATCAATACCAGCGGCACACCCCCCGTGAGGCGGAGCACCATATTGGAACGCATTAACCATGCCACCAAAACGCTTTTTAACTTCTTCTTTGCCGTAACCCGCAATTTCAAAAGCCTTAAACATAATCTCAGGCCGGTGATTTCGAATCGCACCACTGACCAATTCGTAACCATTACAAGCCAAGTCATATTGATATCCCAGCACTTTTAGGGGATCCCCGTGAAGTGCTTCCATCCCACCTTGTGGCATTGAAAACGGGTTATGCTCAAAGTCTACTTTACCTGTTTCTGCATCTTTCTCATAAATTGGGAAATCTACGATCCACGCAAATGCAAAACGGTCTTTATCAGTTAGCCCCAGCTCATCGCCTATTTCGTTGCGCGCACGCCCAGCCACAGCTTCAAATGCTTTCGGTTTTCCGCCCAAGAAGAATGCAGCATCGCCAACGCCCAAACCTAATTGCTGCCGAATTGCCTCTGTGCGCTCAGGCCCAATGTTCTTAGCCAAAGGCCCTGCGGCCTCCATGCCTTCGCCTTGATCGCGCCAGAAGATGTAGCCCATTCCAGGCAAGCCTTCCTTTTGCGCAAATGCGTTCATCCGATCACAAAATTTTCGACTGCCACCAGTTTGCGCTGGAATCGCACGAATTTCTGTACCTTCTTGTTCCAAAAGTTTCGCAAAAATAGCAAAACCAGAACCACTGAAGTGATCAGAAACAACTTGCATTTTAATCGGGTTACGCAAATCTGGTTTATCGCTACCATACCAAAGTGCCGCGTCACGGTAACTAATTTGCTCCCAAGTTTGGTCGACTTTACGGCCACCGCCAAACTCCTCAAATACACCCGCAATAACAGGTTGGATCGTATCAAATATATCCTGCTGCTCAACAAAAGACATCTCAAGGTCCAACTGGTAAAAGTCAGTCGGTGAGCGATCAGCACGCGGGTCTTCATCACGAAAACACGGTGCTATCTGAAAGTATTTATCATAGCCAGAAACCATTATCAGCTGTTTAAATTGCTGAGGGGCCTGGGGTAGGGCATAGAACTTGCCCGGGTGAAGGCGGGACGGCACTAGAAAATCCCGCGCGCCTTCAGGGCTTGAAGCTGTGATGATTGGAGTTTGAAACTCACGGAAACCTTTGTCCCACATGCGTTTTCGCATCGAAGCAACAACATCAGACCGCATCTTCATATTATTCTGCAACTTTTCACGGCGCAAATCGAGATAACGGTATTTCAAGCGTGTCTCTTCAGGATATTCCTGCTCACCAAATACCATCAAAGGCAATTCTTCTGAAGCGCCCAAAACTTCCATGTCACGGATAAAAACTTCAATTTCACCCGTTGGGATTTTAGGATTTATCAGACCTTCATCACGCGCTTTCACTGTGCCATCAATCCGGATACACCATTCGCTGCGCACTTTTTCGATTTCGGCGAAAACTGGACTATCCGGATCACAAAGCACCTGCGTCATTCCGTAGTGGTCGCGCAAATCTATAAACAAGATGCCACCATGATCACGAACGCGGTGAACCCAGCCGGAGAGACGAATTGCTTCTCCAACGTTAGCTTTGGTAAGGTCGGCACAAGTGTGGCTACGATAGGCGTGCATGGTCAAGCTCCTTCAAGCAGTCGCGCTGATACAGCCCGGCACGAACATAAAGTCAAGGCAATCTGCCATTTTACAGCTGAAACAGAAATAAAATATAGTATGGGATACGCAAGAAACACAGATTTTTTTACAGATTACTTTTGACCACATTTCTCATGACACAACACAAGCTGACTAGAAAGATGAGCTAAAAAATGAGCTGGTTTTAAGCATCACCAAATTTTGAAAGCTCCAGAACTTACCTTGGCGCATCAAAGAAGATAAAGACCAGCTAGATATACCTAAATACCCTTGCACCTGACTCCCTGATATCTATAAGTCAGGACAATTTGCACGCCTACTATGAGGACATAGTGATGCCAAAGAGAACAGACATTAATTCGATCATGATCATTGGAGCCGGACCAATTATCATTGGCCAAGCGTGTGAGTTCGACTACTCCGGAGCGCAAGCGTGTAAAGCGCTTCGCGAAGAAGGCTACAGAGTTATCTTAGTAAACTCCAATCCAGCAACGATCATGACAGACCCTGATATGGCTGATGCCACATACATCGAGCCAATCACACCAGAAACTGTAGCTAAAATCATCGAGATTGAACGCCCCGATGCACTTTTGCCGACGATGGGGGGGCAGACTGGATTGAACACCTCACTAGCACTGGATGAGATGGGCATTCTTAAAAAATTTGACGTCGAGATGATTGGCGCCAAGCGCCCAGCCATCGAAATGGCTGAAGATCGCAAATTGTTCCGTGAGGCTATGGACCGCTTAGGTTTAGAAAATCCACGGGCAGCAATTGCAGAAACAATGGAAGAATGCATGGATGCCCTGGAAGGTATTGGTCTTCCTGCAATTATACGTCCTGCGTTTACTTTGGGTGGGACAGGCGGCGGTGTAGCATATAATCGTGAAGATTATGAGCACTTCTGCAAGACTGGCCTTGATGCCTCTCCAGTGAATCAAATTCTCATTGATGAGAGCTTGCTGGGCTGGAAAGAATTCGAAATGGAAGTTGTTCGTGACAAGGCGGATAATGCCATTATCGTATGTGCTATCGAGAACATTGACCCGATGGGCGTTCACACAGGGGATAGCATCACTGTGGCGCCGGCCCTGACCCTCACTGATAAAGAATATCAAATCATGCGAAATGCTAGCATCGCTGTCCTGCGCGAAATTGGTGTTGAAACTGGCGGCTCAAATGTTCAATGGGCGGTTAACCCCAAAGATGGTCGCATGGTTGTCATTGAAATGAACCCAAGGGTGTCTCGCTCATCCGCATTGGCTTCAAAAGCGACAGGATTTCCAATCGCAAAAATAGCGGCAAAATTAGCCGTTGGCTATACACTCGATGAGTTGGATAACGATATCACCAAAGTTACCCCTGCAAGCTTTGAGCCTTCAATTGACTATATTGTTACAAAGATTCCCCGTTTTGCATTTGAGAAATTCCCTGGCTCGGAAGCCGTGCTTTCAACTGCAATGAAATCCGTGGGTGAGGCTATGGCCATTGGTCGAACATTTCACGAATCTGTACAAAAAGCTTTGGCATCCATGGAAACGGGCCTTACAGGTTTTGACGAAGTCACAATCAGCGATATGCCTCCAGACAACCAAATTGTTCTAAAGAACGGTATTTTGGTCGGAGCTAATTCAGAATCCCAACATGTCATCGACAAAGCGCTCACACGAGAATTGGCTATCCAATCTCCCGATCGCATGCGCGTTATTGCTCACGCAATGCGTTTCGGATTTTCGGATGATGAACTCTTTGATATTACAAGTTTTGACCATTGGTTTCTTGCGCGTATTCGCGAAATTATTGATGCTGAAGGGTTTGTGAGAACTAATGGGCTGCCACAAGATGAGCTAGGTTTGCGTCGCCTCAAAATGATGGGCTTTACCGACGGTCGGCTCGCAGTCTTGACAGGTCGAAGCGAAGACGACGTTCGTAAATCACGCTATGCAGTTGGCGTAGTATCTGTTTTCAAGCGGATAGACACTTGCGCCGCTGAGTTTGAAGCACAGACACCATACATGTATTCTACGTATGAAGCCCCAGCGATGGGCACAACAGAGTGCGAAGCACGCCCATCAGATCGTAAAAAAGTTGTCATTCTTGGCGGTGGCCCAAATCGTATTGGGCAGGGTATTGAGTTTGATTACTGCTGCTGTCATGCCTGTTATTCTCTGACGGATCAGGGCTATGAAACTATCATGATCAATTGCAATCCAGAAACAGTTAGCACGGATTATGATACCTCAGATCGTTTATATTTTGAACCTCTTACCTATGAGCATGTGATGGAAATCCTGCGCGTTGAGCAAGAGAATGGTACGTTGCACGGAGTTATTGTTCAATTTGGAGGTCAAACTCCTTTGAAATTGGCAAACGCACTTGAAGAAGCGGGTATTCCGATTTTAGGCACAAGTCCGGATGCCATCGATTTGGCAGAGGATCGAGAAAGGTTTCAAGATCTAGTAACTAAGCTTGATCTCAAGCAACCAACTAACGGCATTGCACGATCAGATGCTGAAGCTTTTAAGATTGCTTCAAAGATTGGCTTTCCTTTGGTTATTCGCCCCTCGTACGTTTTGGGTGGGCGGGCGATGGAAATCGTGCGTGATCAAAGCAATCTGGAACGCTATATATCAGAAGCGGTTGTCGTTTCCGGTGACAGTCCTGTTTTACTTGATAGTTATCTGTCTGGCGCCATAGAAATTGATGTGGATGCACTATGTGACGGTAAAAACGTTCATATCGCTGGCATCATGCAGCACATTGAAGAAGCCGGAGTTCACTCTGGTGATAGTGCTTGCTCATTGCCTCCGTATTCATTGTCAGACGAAGTCATTGATGAGCTCAAAAAACAAACTGAAGCTTTGGCTCTCGCTTTAAATGTTGTGGGTCTTATGAACATCCAATTTGCAATTAAAGATCAGGACATCTACCTTATCGAGGTTAACCCTCGCGCCAGTCGGACAGTTCCGTTTGTCGCAAAAGCCGTCCGCAGCCCAATTGCCAGCATCGCGGCTCGGATTATGGCGGGTGAGCCTTTAAATAATTTTGACCTTATTGATCCATCCACTATCAAAGGATTCGCTGTAAAAGAGGCTGTTCTTCCATTCGCACGGTTCCCAGGTGTTGATACCCTGCTTGGCCCAGAAATGCGCTCAACTGGCGAGGTGATGGGATTCGACAGTAAGTTCCACCGCGCGTTTTATAAAGCTCAGCTTGGCGCGGGTACAACGCTACCCACGTCTGGCACGGTCTTCTTGTCGATTAAGGAAGATGATAAAGGCGTAAAGCTTTTAGAAGCAGCAAAATGCTTGCGAGACATGGGTTTCAATTTAACCGCTACCCGCGGCACAGCCAAATACCTTGCAGAGGCAGGCATAGAAAGTGCTGTGGTAAATAAGGTCTATGAAGGCCGACCCAATATTGTCGACCAAATCAAAGACGGTGGCATCGATCTGATCCTCAACACAACCGAAGGATCTCAGGCTATTGAAGATAGCCGTGGCATGCGCAACTCCGCATTGATGGATAAAGTACCCTATTACACAACCCTCGCCGCCAGTCATGCAGCCGCCTTCGCGATAAAAGCGCATTCCGAAGGGGATATCGGGGTCAAAGCATTACAGGGCTAGGGCCTCTGAATGAATTGAAATGAAGTATTTTAAAATACCAAATTTATCGAAAACAGTTGCGCTGAAAGTTCTCTCAGAAATGCCGCATCATTGCGTTAGCAAATCACTTGCATCGCCCCAGTGGTGCGGGGCATAAATCGGCATGGCTAAACTGTATTTCAACTATTCCACGATGAATGCTGGCAAATCCACATTGCTACTTCAGGCTGCCCATAACTATCGTGAGCGGGGCATGAAAACTTATCTCATGACAGCACAGATGGATACACGTGCAGGAAAAGGCATGATTGCATCTCGCATTGGAATTGGAGAGGAAGCAGACACTTTTCACTCCAATGAAGACCTTTTCAAAAAGGTGAAAGCTTGTCTGGAAGAAGAGCCGGTTGCCTGTATATTTATTGATGAGGCACAATTTTTAACTAAAGATCAGGTCTGGGCTTTGGCTCGGGCAGTAGATAACCTTGGAGTACCCATTATGTGTTACGGCCTCCGCGTGGATTTTCTTGGAGAGCTATTTCCAGGATCAGCTGCACTTTTGGCGTTAGCTGATGAAATGCGCGAAGTGCGGACGATTTGTCATTGTGGTAAAAAAGCGACCATGGTGGTTCGCTTAGACAGTACCGGCAAAGCAGTAACTGCTGGGGATCAGGTCCAGATTGGCGGCAATGAAACATACCTGTCTTTGTGTAGACGCCATTATTTCGAGGCAGTCAAGGATCACTCCGCGCCTCCTCTACCAATTTAACTTACGTAACCCCCAAGAAACACAGTGTAATTCGCAAATGCACATATCTAATGGTTTAGCGTTTGCCATAGTAAAGGCCAACAACATGCTCTGCTTCTGCAAAGAACAACCAGCGTTGTGTAAATATCCCCAAAAGATGCAATACCACAGCAACAGCGACCACTGGAATTGAAAATGAGATGATCAAGCAAATCAGTGGCCCAACAATCATTAAAGCAAAAGCAATAACGCGCAATTTCTGCGCATGTTTACGTCCAACTTTGTGAACCATCTCTTTGAGCAAGTAGTTATTCCCTGTATGAGGAGATTCAAATGCCCGCACAGTTCCTCTAAAGCCTAGGCCAGTTGCAGTTCCAATATTAGACCCTCGGCGTTTAAATTGGTTATCGCCAACATACCAAGCAAGGAGCTGCACTACACCAGCCAGTGCAATTAAGATACCCGCCGACCATGTTTGCAATGCCAACAAAGCACCACCACCCAGAGACAGTAGTAAGAACAAGCAAGGTGTTGTCCAATGGTTCCAACGCGGAACCGTTTTAAGCTGGGCGTAAATCATCGAAGTAGCGAATATCGTCAATACCGAGAGCGCCGCTCCTATGTAGCCTAACGGCTGCCAAATAGTATCCATAAAAATTGAACAAATGGCAAAGGCACCCATGACTGCCATTGAAGCGACAGCCAAACAACCTTCACGGCTAAGCCAACTGCTGCGCCATTGTGAGAAAGCTTTTAAGAAGCGTTGCGGGTTCCCCAAGTGAAAAGTCGAGGCCAATAAACCACCACCCGCCAAGCCAAAAGCTACAGCATAATACCAAAATGCATGCCAGCCTTTTAGTGTAGGCACACCGATTCCCAACCAAGTTAGAAGACCAAATCCAAGGCCAGAGGCCACAGTGAAAATAATTACGGAACCAGCAGGGTGCATTAGATTTTCTCCAGCGCTTTATCGAGCCAACTTAGGAAGCCTTTTTGTGTACTTGCAACAGGCTCAAGGTAAGGGGCCAATATATCAAACTCAGGCACAACATCTTTGGGCCGAGGGGGAAGATACTTATTAACTGGCTTTGTACCCTGCTCAGGCATTAAATCCATACCGCCACGTTCGGCTACCAATTTAGATACGTCAGAGGCCTCGTCACCCAAATCACCAAAATGCCGCGCACCTGACGGGCACGTGCGCACGCAAGATGGTACACGATCTTCTTCAGGCAGGTTCTCATTATAAATACGGTCCACACAGAGAGTACATTTTTTCATGACGCCAGCAGCCTGATCCATCTCACGGGCGCCATATGGACAAGCCCACGCACAAAGACCACAACCTATACAGGCGTCTTCGTTGACCAATACAATACCGTCTTCTTGGCGTTTGTAACTCGCGCCGGTCGGACACACAGTTACACAAGGAGCATCATCACAATGCAGGCAAGATTTTGGAAAATGAATTAATTGGGCAGGACCTACTTCAGGCGTAACCTCATAGCTGTGAACCCTATTTAGAAACGTGCCTGAAGGGTCAGCACCGTAGGCATCTTGATCGGAAAGCGGAGCACCATAATTCTCAGTGTTCCAACCTTTGCAAGATACCACGCAGGCGTGACAGCCAACGCAAGTATCAAGATCAATTACCAGACCCAGCTTTTTATCTGTTGTTTGGGGCAGAGTTGTCATACGGCCTCCTTCGCTTTTGCAAAACATGCAGTCGCAAAAACCGTCAGTTCAGCATTAAATTTTTCGGCTTCCTCCCAAAAAGGGGAATGGCCCGAATGTTCAAATGTAAGTCCAGTTGCGTTTGGAAAATTCTCCAAAGCTTGTATACCCATATCTGCCGGTGCCAAGCGTTCGTGATTACCCCATACAACCAAACAAGGTTTGGTTGTAGCTTGCGCAACTGCTCGCCGATCCTCTTGACGCATGCGCGACGCAGCTCTTACTTGTGGGGGGACCAACATATTGTATCCAACTGCTTTGGTCTTGACCTGTTCATCCGGCTGCTGATGAAAGCATACATCAATGAAGGCAACAACAGAGGCTAAGTTTTCAGCCAAGTCATCTCCATACATACCCACCGCTTTAGCAGCAGCATCGCTACGCACTTTAAAAGCCGCTGGCGGCAAATGCTTTCCAGTAGTGATAGATGATCCCACCAAGCTAATACCCGCCAATGCGGCGTCACCAAAATGCTCCAAATAATCCATGACCACCCAGCCACCCATCGACCAACCTAGCAAGACAGGATTCTTTAACTTCAAAGTTTCAATGATTGAATGCACATCTTCTGCCC
Organism: Planktomarina sp.; assembly: GCA_028822275.1. GTDB lineage: Bacteria > Pseudomonadota > Alphaproteobacteria > Rhodobacterales > Rhodobacteraceae > Planktomarina. Next base: position 68,516 of record JAPKEA010000001.1, read on the forward strand.
ATGGCTTACTGTTATCGTAAAGTGCGGAATCCAATGGCTTGTCAGATTGGCCGTGCCCCCGCAGGTCTGGTAGAATAATTCGAAAATTTTCAGAGAGAACAGCTTGGCGTTCAAATGATAAATGACATTGAGACCAACCATGAATCAAGATTATCACAGGCGCATCTTCGGCACCAAGATCCTGTACCCTCAGCTGGAGACCGCCATATCCTGTTATCCAATGGCTTCGACTCATAACACTGCCTCGCATACCAAGTATTTAATAAAGAACGCAAAGGTCATTTACCAACTTTCCATTCCAGGTTGGTTGGGCCCTTACCAACAGGTGATTTGATCGGTGGTAATTCTGGATAGCATTCATTAGGCGCCTCACACGCTTCAATTTTAACGCGTAGATCAAACCATGCAGCTTGCCCTGTTACTGGGTCTGAGTTGGACCAGCGCATGCCGTCACCTTTTTCTGGCATTAGCTCGTGGATCAAGTGGTTCAATAAGAATCCTTTTGTAGCCTCTGGTGCTTTTTCATCTAACGCCCAAGCCCCCTTGCGTTTGCCAATCGCATTCCATGTCCAAACTGTATTTTCATTCAATGCAGCCATTTGTGCCACAGGAACAACAATCGCTCCGTGCACAGAAGTGACCCGTGCCCAATCGCCTTCAGAAAAACCATTTTCTTTCCAAATTTTTGTTGGAACAAACAAAGGGTTTTGACCATGAATTTGGCGTAGCCACACATTTTGAGAGCCCCAGCTGTGATACATAGCCATTGGGCGTTGCGTCAGCGCGTGCACATTAAACTCAGAGGTATCAACATTATTATCTTCAAACGGCGCATACCAAATTGGCAACGGATCTAAAGTTTCTCTAATCCGCTCACGCAAATGCTCTGGCGGTTGCCGATCTCCATAACCTTCTGCAGCCAACTGGAATTTTCGCAGTGGCTCAGAGTAGATATCAAACAAATATGGCTGCGGCGCATCAAAGATACCAATTTTCACAGCCCAATCTTGATAAGCTTGGTTCCATGGCTTGTAGAAATTTGCACCATCAGGCACGGGAATCTCATAAAATCCACCATTGTCGATATAAGATTGCATCTGATCAGAATTAGGCTTGCCACGCCCTTCCTCTGTACCATCTTCACCACGGAAACCTATCAAAGGTCCAACACCTGGACGGCGTTCATGGTTCACGATGTAATCTGCATAATCCTGATATTTCGCAGAACCATCTTCATTCACAAAACCCTTTAGGCCCATGCGGGCACCAAGATCAACGAGAACAGATTGAAAGCCACGCACATCTCGATCCGGCTCGACTACAGGCCAGCGGATGCTATCAGCAGCACCGTCAGCTTCACAAATAGGACGGTCTAAAAGAGAGATACAGTCGTGGCGTTCGAGATAGGTTGTGTCAGGCAAAATTAAATCAGCATAGGCAACCATCTCAGAGGAATATGCATCAGAATAAATAATTTTTGGAATAACATAGTCACCATTCTCGTTTTTATCTGTCAGCATTTTCACGACACCGCCAGTATTCATCGAGCTGTTCCAGCTCATATTTGCCATGTACATAAACAGTACGTCGATTTTATAGGGATCACCGGCATGAGCGTTAGAGATGACCATGTGCATCAAACCATGCGCTGACATCGGGTTTTCCCATGTGTAGGCTTTATCAATCCGTGCAGGACTCCCGTCTTCTTTCAGGCAAAGGTCATCCGGACCCTGTACATATCCCAAGTGCGGCCCATCAAGCGCAGCACCCGGTGTCACTTTGCAGTGTGGCTTTGGATGCGCTGACACTGGCTTTGGATAAGGCGGCTTAAAGCGAAAGCCACCTGGGACTTCCACTGTGCCCAAGATAATTTGCAAAAGGTGCAAACTGCGACAGGTTTGAAACCCGTTCGAGTGAGCAGAAACGCCACGCATGGCATGAAAGCTTACGGGGCGACCCGTCATTGTTTCATGCTTGTTACCGCGGAAATCAATCCAAGGCTGATCCAGTTCAAAGGCTTCATCAAACGCAACACGCGCCAAATCAGCGGCAATAGCGCGAATACGTTCGGCAGGAATACCACATCGCTCAGACACGCTTTCAGGTGCATATTCATCCGACATGTAACGATCAGCCAGATGCTGAAATACAGTACGGTGGCCCTCATGGGTGGCAGCCAGATCAGGGGTGATACCTTTGGTGTCAAACGCGACTAACTTACCAGTTTTGCGTTCGATTACGAGCAGCTTCCCGTCTGCATCTCGCAACAAAAGACCCTTATTGGGGCCGTCAGTGTTATCCACTAAAGCCGGAGCGTTCGTGAGTTGTGCCAGGTAATTGAGGTCCACTTTACCCGCTTTGAGCAGTAAGTGAACCATGGACAAGATGAATAAACCATCGGTGCCAGGCGTAATACCTACCCATTCGTCAGCGATCGCGTTATAGCCAGTTCGTATTGGGTTCACACCAATCACTTTTGCTCCACGCTCTTTCAGCTTGCCTAGTCCCATTTTAATCGGGTTACTATCGTGGTCTTCAGCAACACCAAACAGCATGAACAGTTTTGTGCGATCCCAATCAGGTTGACCAAACTCCCAAAATGCACCACCCATCGTATAGATGCCACCAGCCGCCATATTGACCGAACAGAATCCGCCGTGTGCCGCATAATTAGGGGTGCCAAAACCTTGCGCCCAGAACGATGTGAAGGACTGAGATTGATCACGACCCGTAAAAAAAGCGAGTTTTTCGGGGTTTTTTTTGTGGACAGGCTCAAGCCAATCCTGCGCCAATTGCAGGGCTTCATCCCAAGATATTTCTTCAAACTCACCAGAACCGCGCTCTCCAACACGTTTAAGAGGCGCGCGCAAACGCGACGGTGCATTTACCTGCATGATGCCAGCAGAACCTTTGGCGCAAAGGACCCCTTTGTTCACAGGATGATCACGGTTGCCTTCAATATAGGCAACTTTGCCTTCTTTCATATGTACGTCAATTCCACAGCGACACGCGCACATGTAGCAGGTAGTCTTCCGGACCTCATCACTTACTTTGGGTGACAAGTTCAACTCTGGCTGCTCAAATCCCATGAAGGACCCCCTATGAATTAATGGGTTAGGTTTTCTTATTAGCTGATTGCGCGACCGTCACGGCAATCATATCAACGATATCATTAGCAGTACAGCCACGAGATAAGTCATTGGCAGGCTTTGCAAGGCCTTGTAATATAGGTCCAATTGCTTTGGCTTTACCAAAACGTTGTGCGATCTTGTATCCTATATTGCCGGCATCCAAATTTGGAAATACGAAGACATTTGCTTGGCCCGCAACAGACGAACCGGGGGCTTTGGATGCTGCAATAGACGGAACCATTGCCGCGTCGAATTGCAACTCGCCATCAACGTCGAGTTCCGGGCACAAATCACGCACAATCGCTGTTGCTTCGGCAACTTTGGAGACACTTGGATGCTTCGCACTGCCCTTAGTGGAAAACGACAGCATCGCAACTTTAGGCTCAATGCCCGTAAGGCTGCGCATAGAATTTGCAGAAGCAATAGCGATATCCGCAAGCTCTTCTGCGTTGGGATTGATCACCAATCCACAATCTGCAAACACGTCTACTTGGCTTGCAAGATCAGGGCGGTTTTCAAAAATCATAAAGAAAAATGAGGATAACAGCTGGGTTCCTGGCGCCGTACCAATCACTCTCAAAGCGGCACGAATGATATCAGGCGTAGCATAAACCGCACCACCGATTGTGCCGTCTGCATCGCCAGATGCAACCATTGCTGCGGCAAAGAAATTTGATTGAGATAACTCGGTTAAAGCTCTTTCTGGTGTCATTCCTTTTGCAGCACGCTTCTGTGTATAGTTAGCGACGTATCGTGCCATATTCACGCTATGCGTCGGATCTTCAATTACGATATCACCCTGTCCACCCGCAGCCTTTAAAGCTGCCACGACTGCGGATCGCTGGCCTACACAGATAATTTTGGCCAAATTGGAAACAGAGGCCAAAACTGCGGCCTCTGCAACGCGGGAGTCTGAGCCCTCACTTAATACTATGGTGCGTTTGACGTCAGACGAGACGGCAAGTATTTCTCTAAATGCCTTCCCGTCTAAACCCACTACTCTGCAGCCATATCCGAAGCAATAACGCCAGCAACTTGAACAGGTTTTTTCATTGCATCACGCCGGAAAGGCTCACCAAGTTCTTGATTCAAAATAACTTCGATCAGTGTGGTAACATTGTTTTCCATTTGATCTTTGATCGCCTGGTTCAACAGTTCTGTCAGTTGATCCATAGTAGTTGCTTGGACGCCTTTAAGGCCACAAGCTTGCGCAATTCCAGCGTAAGATACTCTCGTATCCAACTCAGTACCAACGAAATTATCATCAAACCAAAGTGTAGAGTTACGCTTTTCAGCACCCCATTGGTAGTTGCGGAAAACAATTTGCGTGATGGCAGGCCATTCATCGCGACCAATTGCTGTCAATTCATTCACGGAAATACCGAATGCTCCGTCACCAGCAAAGCCTACAACTGGAACAGTTGGTTGGCCAATTTTTGCGCCAACAATTGACGGTAAGCCGTAACCACATGGGCCAAACAACCCTGGTGCCAAATATTTTCGACCTTCATCAAATGAAGGGTAAGCATTGCCGATTGCACAGTTGTTGCCAATGTCTGATGAAATAATCGCATCTTTTGGCAGCGCACTTTGGATAGCACGCCACGCCATGCGTGGAGACATCCAATCAGGTTTCGCATCACGCGCACGTTGGTTCCAAGTTGTACCTGGATCATCGTCTTCGTGATCCATAGACGTCAACTCTTGAGCCCAAGCTGATTTAGTTGTTGCTATTAAGTTTTTACGGTCTTCACGACCAGCATCACCAGCGGTATCAGAAAGACCTGCTAAGATTCCTTGCGCCACTTTCTTTGCGTCACCAACAATTCCAACAGAAACCGGTTTGGTCAAACCAATACGATCAGCATTGATATCAACTTGGATAATCTTTGCGTCTTTTGGCCAGTAATCAATGCCGTAACCTGGCAAAGTTGAGAATGGGTTCAAACGTGTACCTAGAGCAACTATAACGTCTGCTTTCGCAATCAATTCCATACCAGCTTTTGAGCCGTTATAGCCCAACGGGCCTGCAAACAATGGGTGCGAACCTGGGAATGCGTCATTGTGCTGGTACCCCACGCAAACTGGTGCATCCAGACGCTCCGCCAACGCCGCAACATCATCAAATGCATCAGCCAATACAACGCCTGCACCGTTCAGGATCACTGGAAACTCGGCGTTGGATACCAATTCAGCAGCTCTTGCAACAGCACTTTCACCACCTTGAGGACGTTCAAAGTCAACAATTTTTGGCAATTCAATGTCGACAACTTGGGTCCACATGTCGCGTGGGATATTGATCTGCGCTGGAGCAGAGGCGCGGTGCGCTTGCATAATAACTCGGCTGAGAACCTCAGCAACACGCGATGGATCGCGAACTTCTTCTTGATACGCAACCATGTCTTCAAACAATTTCATTTGCTCGACTTCTTGGAAGCCGCCTTGGCCGATAGTTTTGTTAGCGGCTTGCGGCGTTACAAGCAACAATGGCGTGTGGTTCCAGTAAGCAGTCTTAACTGCTGTCACGAAGTTCGTGACACCCGGCCCATTCTGAGCAATCATCATTGACATTTCACCCGTAGCACGAGTGTAGCCATCTGCCATCATCCCTGCGGAGCCTTCGTGGGCACAATCCCAAAACATTATACCTGCTTTAGGAAAAATATCAGAAATAGGCATCATGGCAGAACCAATGATCCCAAATGCATGGCGAATACCATGCATTTGCAGCGTTTTTACAAATGCCTCTTCGGTGGTCATTTTCATGATCCGGCTCCTTTCAAGCGTATTAAAATATCTAGAATCTTCAATAGCTAACTTAAGCATCTGGTAAGATATTACCAATGGCATTTTTAGGGCCAGTTAGAATAGTCTAATAGGTCCAAGAATACCACTTGATAAAACTTGTCAACTTTTGCAATCCAATTATTTGAAATCTTTCAAGCTAAAAGTTCTGCAAAGCGTATTATAAAATAACCTGACGCTTTTCACAGCAAAAGGACACCATTATTGCAAAAGTAAACAAGGATTTCGACAACTCAAGCAATTATTATAAAACTCGTTGTATTTGCCACGTCGACAACCTGAGCAAAAAGCAAGGCTATCTTTTTTCGTTCAGGTTTTTAACTAGGCCACAATCCATTTTTTAGGAGTCAATTAAACACTGCAAGAAGCGGTGAGGTGGAATATTTGAGCTCCAAAATGTTCTTACAAATACTCATACCTTCCTGCTAAGAACCTTTCAAATTAACTATGTCACTCGGTAGTCGCGAAAGTTTTGGAATGTTAGGAACGTTTCTTAGCGGCTAACGCTTGAGATGCCTTCATTTGCGGTTTACGAAGGATATAACACTTCTGAAATCTGGAGACCTATCATGGCTGACTACAAGTTCGATACGCTTACCCTGCATGCAGGCCAAAGTCCTGATGCTCGGTTTGGCAGCCGTGCCGTCCCAATTCATCAAACAACAAGCTATGTTTTCGACAGTACCGAACACGCGGCTGCCCTATTCAACATGGAAGTCGGGGGACACGTTTACTCCCGGCTTACAAACCCAACCGTGGCAGTACTTGAACAGCGGCTAGCAGCGCTGGATGGAGGCGTTGCAGCCGTCGCAACAGCGTCTGGCATGTCCGCTCTCTTCGTTACAGTTCTGGCGTTGTGTTCCACGGGAGATCACATCGTAAGCTCTTCACAGATGTATGGAGCCAACATCAATCTTTTTGAACACACTCTCAAACGCTATGGAATAACCACAACTTTTGTTGCCCCAAATGACACGTCTGCTATCGCAGCGGCTATTCAAGAAAACACCAAAATGGTTTTTGGTGAGATCATTGGTAATCCAGGCATGGACATCATGGACGTGCCAGCAGTCGCTGAGGTTACCAGTAATGCCGGTATTCCTTTGGTAATTGACGCCACATTTAATACACCTTGGATGATCAAACCAATCGAGTTGGGCGCAAACGTTGTGATCCACTCCCTGACCAAATGGATGGGTGGGCATGGCGTTGCACTCGGTGGAGCAGTAATTGATGGTGGGAATTTCAACTGGGGGCAAAACGACAAGTTCCCAACTCTCACAACGCCACATTTCGGCTACCAAGGAGCTATTTTGTGGGAAGAGTTTGGTCCTGCTGCATTATCAGTTAGGATAAGAACAGAAGGCATGATGAATGTCGGTCCATGTCTTTCCCCACAAAATGCATTCTACATTTTGCAGGGTCTTGAAACTTTAAGCCTACGGATGGAAAAACATATTTCTAACACTGCAGAAATGTTAGAGTTTTTAAACACTCAGGATCAAATTGATTGGGTAAAACACCCAAGTTTGCCAGACCATCCAGACCATGACACGGCCATGCGGTTGATGCCCAAAGGTCAGGGCTCAATTATAACCTGTGGCATCAAAGGCGGGCGCGATGCAGGTCGTGCATTTATCGAAAATGTCAAATTGGCGAGTCATTTGGCTAATGTTGGCGACGCAAAAACTTTGGTTATTCATCCTGGCTCAACCACCCACTCACATCTTACAGCAGACGCTATGACCGCGGCCGGGCTAACGGATGACTTAATCCGGATTTCAGTTGGCTTGGAAGATATCATAGACCTCACAGCGGACTTCAAACAAGCCCTACGCATCGCAGGTAAAGTTGCCATGGTGGGAGCAAAGTCTTGAAATTAAAAGTCAATTGCGAGGAAACCTTTGCCTCAACTGGTGGACGAACTTTTGATCCAAGCGGCGATGTTGTCCTATTCATTCATGGTTCAGGCCAATCTCATCTTGGGTTTATGTTGCAGCACCGCTTCTTTGCCAATCGCGGGTGGCAATGTATTACCCCTGACATGCCCGGTCACGGCCTATCTCAAGGTGATCCTTTGCAAACAATTGAGGAAATGGCCGATTGGTATATCGCATTCATGAAGGCTGCTGGTATTTCTACTGCGACCCTTGTTGGGCATTCAATGGGTGGATTGATCGAACTTGAGCTGGCTTCTCGCTATCCAGACTTTGTTTCGAAAGCCGCCTTTATAAGCACGGCATTGTCTATTCCAGTGGCGGATACACTGGTTGACCTGGCGGCGACTAAAGAAAGCGCCGCGATTGCGGCAATGATGGACTGGGGGCACGGCCCAACAGGTCATGTTCATGAACACACACTACCTGGAACATCGCACATGCTCTACGGTAGCCGGCTTATGGCGGGTAATGCCGTAGGCGCCCTACATTCAGATCTCAAAGCCTGTAACTTGTACATAAATGGCCCAGCTGCCGCAGCTAAAACCGAGTGCCACACTCTGACCATTGTATGTGGGCAAGACCGTATGACGCCCCGTAAAACTGGATTAGCGCTGCACGCCGCGCTAGGGGGTGTTCTGGTTGAGATTCCACATTCTGGGCATATGTCAATCACAGAACAACACTTTGACGTTAACAAAGCGCTCAGAGCATTTTTGTAAAAAGATCGAAAGTTTTCAAATGTCATTCAAATGCATTGCAGTTATTGGTGCCGGCACGATGGGCTCGGGTATCGCAGGCCAAATCGCCAACGCAGGCCATAGAGTTTTACTGCTAGACCTCAATACTGCGGCGACAGATTACGCACTTCAACGCCTAAAGAAATCTGAACCCGCTCTACTCCACCAACGCTGCAATTTGGATTTGATTAAAACAGGCACTATCGAGGACGATTTTGACAAACTGGCCAAATGTGACTGGATTGTGGAAGCTATCGTCGAACGGTTAGATATCAAACGCAACCTTTATAGACGGTTGGATGACGTCATCAGCAAAAACTGTATCGTAACTTCAAATACTTCAACCATCCCAATCAAACTCCTCATGGCAGAAATGCCCACCGCTTTTCAGGAGCGGTTCGCTATCACACATTATTTCAATCCAGTTCGGTACATGCGCCTTTTGGAACTGGTACGCGGTGAGAAAACCCGCTCTGACGTCATGGAAAAACTCTCAGCTTTCAATGATGACGTCCTTGGAAAAGGCGTTGTACGTTGCAATGATACTCCCGGGTTTTTAGGTAACCGTGTTGGAGTATTTGCACTTCAAGTCGGCATGGACGAGGCCTTCAAACAGGGTCTTAGCATTGAAGATGCTGACGCCCTGATGGGGCGCCCAATGGGCATTCCCAAAACCGGCGTCTTTGGTCTATATGATATGATCGGTATCGATTTAATGTCAGATGTTGTAGATACACTAGGCGATATCCTTCCAAAAAAGGACGTTTTTCACGCTGTAGGTCGATCTAATAATCCCGCCAACGGTTTAATCAACACCATGATCGAAGAAGGATTTACAGGCTTAAAATCTGGTAAAGGTGGCTTCTACCGCGAAGGCGAGGTCATAGACCTTAACTCAGGGAGTATGAAACCCCGTGCAATAGAATTGCCAGCGATGGCCCAAGCCGCCGCTTTGGCACAACAACAAAGCGGCGAAACACTTCCTCTGATGATAGCAGGCAACGATGCACACACACGCTTTTGTAGAAACTTTTTAGGACGTGTTTTGTCCTATGCCGCTGCATTAATCCCAGAAGTAACAGCCACGCCCCAAGATATAGATGACGCCATGAAAATGGGCTTCAATTGGATCCGTGGGCCGTTCGAAATGATAGACGCGCTTGGTGCTGACATAGTGATTGAACTCGCCCACCAAGCTGGATGTGATATTCCAATGGCTTTGGCCGTATCAGCAGAGATAGGTCCCTTCTACGTCTCAGAAAACGGCGTTCTAAATGTACGCAACTTTAGCGAAAAGCCCACGTTAAAACCGGTAGACTTGCCTGCAGGCACGCAACGGTTCAGCTTGACTCGCAGGACCATGACGCCCATTGCCACCAATCGTGCCGCAAGCCTTTGGACACTGCCCAACAATTTACGACTGGTCGAATTTCACTCCAAAGCCAATGCACTTACGGCCGACAGTATGGCAATTGTGAAACAAGCCGCTGAAGATCATGGTGCAGGCATCCTTATTCACAATGATGCACAACACTTTAGTGCCGGCGTTGACCTTAACCGTTTCGCTGATTTTATTGCACGCGAAGCTTGGGACGAAATGGATACTTTTTTAAATGACTTCCAGCAAGCCGTGGTCGCTTTGAAATACTGCCCTGTGCCAGTGGTTGGTGCACCTTCCGGCCTTTCACTCGGCGGCGGATTTGAGGTGCTACTACATTGTGATAAATTGATTACTCATGCAAATTCAGTTCTTGGATTAGTCGAAAGTGGTGTGGGGGTCGTGCCAGGTGGTGGTGGTGTGAAAACTACCTACCAACGCTGGCTTTCCGCAACTCAGGATCCTGAAGTTGCCGCATGGGAAACCTGGATGCAAGTAGGCTACGGTAAAACCGGTGAGAGCCCCGAACAGGC